>JAMORJ010000001.1 GCA_027063595.1 Nautiliaceae bacterium
ATATACATCTTAAATAAACAAAAAGTAAACAATTACATTTTTAATAATTTTTACAAATAAACCTACAACAATAGAGTATAAAAGTTAAATTAGTTAAAACAAACAATATCCATTAAAAAATTTAGAAAATTAACTTTCTTGGAAAGTTTTAGGAGCCTAATTAGTTTACCTCTCATTAACGTCTTAATCTAAAACAAAGAAACAAGTTTTTTAACTAAATATCAAAATACAAATTTTTTTAATTTTTTAGCAGCAATTCCCGCTTTTTCTGGGATATAAACATCAACTATTTTGTCAGTATAAACTGATTTATTAGGATTAATCTCTATTATTTTGCCTTTTGCTAAATAAGGAAGTTGACCTGCTGGCATTATCTCTCCAGTGGTGCCAATTATTAACAAAGTGTCGCAATTTTCAATAAGTTCAATGGATTTTTTAAAAGCTTCCTCAGGAATTGGCTCTTTAAAAAAAACAAAATCAGGTTTTAATACATTGCCACATACTGGACAAAAAGGTGGTAAATTTTCAAAATCGACAATGTCTATTGGAAATTTCCTTTTACATCCCATACATTCAACTTTTTTAGTAGTTCCATGAAACTCGATTACATTTTTACTGCCAGCTTCTTGATGTAAATTATCAATATTTTGAGTAATTATACCCTTTAAGATTCCTCTTTTTTCAAGATCAGCTAAAAAATAATGCGCATCATTTGGTTTTACGTTATTCATGTATTTATAAAAAATATCTCTTATCGCTTCCCAAGAATCTTTTGGATTTTTCTTAAAATAATCAATATCTAAAATTATTGGATCATACTTGCTCCAAAGTCCATCTTCTCCTCTAAAAGTTGGAATACCGCTTTCTTTTGAGATTCCAGCGCCAGTAAAAGCTACAAGATTTTTAGAATTTTTAATAATTTCTGATGCCAATTTATATACATCCATTTTTTTTCCTTATCTCTTCATCATTTTCCAAATTATATATACAATAGGTATCTCAAGAGCTATTCCAATAATTACAGCTTTTATTGTACCATATGGATCATTAACCAAAGGCAATCCACCCGTATTCATACCAAAAAAACCAGTCACAAGCGTTAAAGGCAAAAAAATACCAGAAAGCAATGTTAAAATAAACATTATGTTATTCATTTTTTCATCTATCCTTGCCCTATAAAAGTCATATAAATAATCAAGCTTGTCAATCCCATTTTTAGACAAAGAAAAAGCTCTTTGAAAGTGCTCAATTAAATCTTGAAATTCAAGATCATTTAATTTATTTCTAAAATGTTTATAAAATCTCTCAAGAGCCACCAAACCATGCCCCATTAACCTCTCAATCAATACCAAATCTTTTTTTAATCTCAAATAAGTTTTAGGAAAACTTTTATCAATCCGTTCTTCATACATTTCATCCTCAATTCTTGCAATAATTGAATGAAGTTTTACTATTTTCGCCAAAATTTTATCCACTCTAACATCTAAATACTCATAAAGTTTATCAAAATCCCCAAGCAATTCAAAATCATCTTTTTTCCTATCATACAAATAAACCGTATTTTCTTTTATTAAAAAAGCATAAGAAATCACTTCTACACTATCATCTTTAATAAAGGGAAGTCTTAATATTAAAACGGCAATATCATCCTCAAATTCGAAATCGCTTGGATGATTCTTATTTTCTATATCGTCCTTAAAAAATTTATTTAATTTAAATTTCACAAAAACTCCTTTTTTAAAAATCTACTAAATAAATAAAGCGTCCAAATGTGCTGCTTATATCTTTTATGTCCGGTTTTTAAAATTTCCTTTAAATATTCTTCGTTAAAAATTTTTGTTTTTCTATTTATATCAATAATTAGCCTCAATTCGTTTTCTTTTTTTAACCACTCAAAAAACGGAATGGCAAAACCTTTTTTTCTTCTATAAACTATTTCTTTTGGAAGATATTTAAGAGCAATATTTTTAATAATTTTCTTTTCTATTCCCCTAATCTCTTCTGGTAAAGAAAAAACGAAGTTTACCAAATTTCTATCCAAAAAAGGACTTCTTGCTTCAATGTTTTGCGCCATAAACATTCGATCGAGCTTACTAAGCAAAACTTCTCCAAGCCATACTTTTAAATCAAAATAAGTAAAATCAAAACTTCTCCATCCTTTTAAAAATCTTTTATAATCCACAATCCTTGCGTTTTTTCTAAGAATCTTATTTATCTGCCTTTGAAAAAAAGTCTCGTTTATTCCTCGAAATACATCTTCGTTTGAAAAAAATCTTCTAAAAATTTCCCACTCTTTTATATCTTCATAATGTCTTTCAAGATATTTTTTAAGCCAAGCCTTATTTGGCAACTTTGCATCCAAAAATTCCCAAAACTCTTTATACTTTCTATATCCTAAAAACAATTCATCACTTCCTTCTCCACTAAATACTACTTTTAAAGGAATATGCTTTGCCAAAAAATTTGCAGCAAAAAAAGAACTATCGGCAATTGGCTCTCCCATTCTATCAAGCACATAATCAAAATTATCAAAAAAATCTTCTTTTTTCATTTCAACTTCAGTATGTATGGTGTTAAATTTTTTTGCTACAATCCTTGCCCATTTTCTCTCATCATAATTTTCATACCCTTCATATCCAATCGAAAAAGTTTTTTTTACTCCACTTAAAGCCACTATTAACGAACTATCTACTCCTCCACTAAGAAGAGAGCCTATTTCTACTTCTCCATGTTTTCTTTTTTCAATCGATTTTATTAAAAGTTTTTCAACTTCTTCTTCTGCGTTTTTCAAACCATTATTTTCAATTCTACAAAAATCGTGCCATCTTTTTATGCTTCCATCATAAAAACAACCAGCCGGCAATTTATAAATTCCCTCATAAATCGTATTTGGAGCAATTGAGGAGTTATACGCCAAATATTCGCTAACGGCGATAAAATTTAATTTCTTTTCCTTAAATTCAAGAATTGGTTTTATTTCGCTTGAGAAGATGTTATCGCTAAAAAAGAGAGGTTTTTTGCCAAATTCGTCTCTAAAAAGATATAACTTTTTATCAAAAATCGCAATAGCAAACATCCCATCAAGCAATTTAACAAAATCTATACCAAATTTTTTCCATAAATAAAAAATAACTTCAACCTCGGTTTTTATGTTTAAACCATATTTTTTAATTAAATCTTTATAATTGTAAATTTCTCCGTTAAATACGATAACTACACCATCTTTACAAAAAGGCTGATTCGATATAGAGACATTTTCAATAGCCAACCTTTTAAAACCAAATATTCCTTCTTTAAATTCTAAAATCTTAATTTCGTCATCGCCTCTTGCCATAAGATTTAAGGCATTTTCAAATTTTTTTTTATCTACTTTACCAATTACTCCAAAAATCGCACACAAAATTATCCTTTTTAGGTAAAATTCTATCAAAAAGGAAAAAAATGAAAGAAATCTTTAAATACACTTTCACAACAATTGCCGATTTAAAAAAATTTATTTTTTTAACTTTAATTTTATCCATTCTTACATTAATAGAGCCTTTTCCCGTAATTGGTTATAGTGCTTTAATTTTTGAAAAACTAATTCTCATTAGCATAGGCGCTTTTTTAATATATCTAACTAAACGCTCAACCTCAATTGAAAATTACTTTGAAAATTTAAAAAACAACTCATTTGGAAGTTTTTTGTTTCATTTTATTCCAACAAGTAGCGGAATTTTACTTGGATTATTTGTAATAGCGACTTTCTGGTTTATATTTTTAATAATTATTCTTCAATATACAAACTCATTGTCAATTTTAGCAAACCCTCACGAAATTTTATTATCTCTTTCAAAAACTAATTTTCTAACTCAACTCCTTTTGGGAATATATAGCGTTTATTTACTTTTTTATTCTTATGTTTTTTTAGGAAAATTTGGAGAGAGCCTTAGCAAAGAAACTTTTAAAGAAGCGTTTTTATCAATTATTTCTTCTCTTATTGATTTTAGATACTGGATAAAAACTTTTAACTTGAAATATTTTTTAATTTATGCAACATGGAGTTTTATAACGATTTTATTTTACTCAATATTAAGTTTTACTTACATCTTTGTAATATTTCCTACCATCATAAAAAATCCAAATTTTTCTTTGATAATTATCCCTATCTTAAACGCAATTACGCTAATTCTTGCTTATTTTACTTTCTTTAGTGCCTATTTTGCAAACAAAACAACCAAAAATTAGGCGATATTCATCGCCGAAGAAGGTTTTTCCTCTACTATTCTAAAGTCTTTAGCATCTTGAGGAACTGGAACAATTTTAGTTCTTGTAATAATTCTCTCAGGCAAATGTATCTCTTTTCCTCTTACATGAATAGTAGTAGGTTTAATAGTAGATTTATAAGTAATTTTTATTCCATAAACTTTATTGCCAAATTTATTTTCAAAATAATCAGGACCTTCGACTCTTATATCAAAAGCATCGGCTGGAAAATAAATTCTTTTTGCATATTCTCTTTTTTTTCTTGGAAGATAATAAACAAGCCACAATACTTTTGCTCCACCTTTGTATTTCGCTTCGGTTGGAATATAAGTAGAAGATTTTTCTTCTTCTTCAAGAAGTTTTTTCATATAATCTTCTGCTGTAGTGTCAAAATCTTCATTACTTATAGTTTGATAATATCTATCCCAATTATTAACTTCTGCAATAATATTTGCTAAAAATACGCTTCTTTCTTTCTCTTCGTTAATCAATTTATCAATAGCGCTTAACAAACCTTCATCAAAATGCTCTTTAAAACTTTCAAGATAAGGTAAAGTCGATAAAATATCAACCGCTTGTTTTAATTTATCAAGACATTCCACATTTTCGCATAAAACCATTGCTTTTCTAATATCACAAAAGTTTTTTCTCAATTCTTCTAAAATTTCAATGCTTTTTTTAAGAGAAAAGATAGAATTAGTAAGCTCTTCTACTACTTGACTAGGAATTTTTTTCAATTCTTCTTCTATATCAATTTCTCTTTTCCAAGGATGATACTCTTTATTAAAACCTTTATATTTAGAAACATAATTTGCCGTTTTTATAGTAGCTCTATTTTCTTCAAGCGCAACTTCTCTTAACTTTTCAATTTCATTTCCAAATTTTTTTTGCCAAAACGGAGAATAAGTTAAAGTACACAAATAATCGCTTCTTTTTTTCAAATCCGTAAGTTCAGCCTCAGAATCTACAACAAGCATTTCATCTCTAATAATACAATTAATTCTTCTAATATCCTCAATGCTTTCAACTCTACCATAAATCCTTCCCATAATCCCCTCCTTAAGTTAAAATTTATTAAAAATATTATATAACAAAAATTGAGCCAAAGTCAATAAATTAAATTTACGAAAAAGTTACATTCAAAAACGAAGAAAATAAAAAGTCTTTATTAAACCGTATATCCAGCAAAAAACTATCTTCTTAGAAGCCACAAAGAAATCAAAGAAACGGCAGGAACTATAGAAACTCCAAAAAGAAAACTTATAGTATCAAAAATTCCGTTGTTTTTAAGCCAAAAAAATCCAGCAATTAAAGCAACATACCCTAATATTCTTATTAAATTAAACCCTCCCTTAAACGAAAACGATAAAGCCTCATACCATTTAAGTTTTCTTTTTTTTGGTTTAAAATCTACTTTATCTTCTTCATCCATATCATATGGATCTTCATATTTTTTTAAAATATCTTCTCCAACATTTCCGTTTTCTATCTGAGTTTTTACAAAATTAGAATAACCAATAAAACTTCCAAGTACTATCAAAGAAGTAGAAAAAAAGGCAATTTGAGTATTATAAAGCCAAACTAAATTATCCTCTAAATAACAAAACACTACTATCCCAATATCAACGGCTATTAAAATCCTAATTAACTTAAAAAGCATTAATATCCTTTAAACGATTGATTTATAAAATTTAACTCCCCCAACCCAAACTTCTTCAATTAGCTTCTCTTTTAAAAGATCGTTAAAAATTTTTTGAGTATTAGGATTAAAAAGATTTTTTACATCATTTTCAGTAAAAGGTCGTTTTTTTAAAGTAGTTAAAATTTCTTCTTTGCTTAATTCTTCAAATTCGGTTTTTAATTTTTTTCTTGTTGGAATAAATATATGTTGATTTTCGATAAACTTAGATAATTCAAATAATCTTTCTTCATCAACAGGCTTTACATTATAAGCTGGAGGTCTATCTATTGTAGAAATATCCACCCTATCTGGCTTAATTTCCTTTAATACTTCATTTAATTGAATAAATTCCTCCTCTTTATCGTTAATACCTCTTACAACCAAAACTTCAATAATAAATTCTCCTTTATACATTTCCCTAAATTTTTTCATCCCATCAATTATATCTTTAAGGTTAATACTTTTATGAGGTCTATCAATTTTTTTAAAAGTTTTTTCATTTGCACTATCAAGAGAAAGTTTTACAATATCAAATTTCTTAAGAGTATTTCTTATCGTTTCCTTATTTATAGTAGAAGAGTTAGAAAGAATCAAAGTTTTATGATTAAGAGTTTTTATTTTCGTTATTAATTCATCCAGATAAGGATAAAGAGTTGGCTCTCCATTGCTTGTAATAGTCAAAACATCAAAACGATAATGATTAACCGCTTTTTTCACTTCTTCAAAAATTTCTTCAACGCTTGGAGGATTATCGTAAAAAATAGTAGGTTTAGAAGGCTCTAATTCGCAATATATACAATCAAAATTACATCTTTTTTTATCGGGAGATAAATCAATTCCAAGAGAAAGACCAAAGCGGCGGGAAGCCACCGGACCAAAAATATATTTCACTTAATGCTCTCCTTTATGCATGTAATATAAAGCTACCGCCAAAAGAAAAATACTTCCAGCAAGATAAAGCATCTCAAGAGGAGTATTAAAATCCATATGCATAACTTTTTTAAAGAAACTTACAATCAATACCATTACAACTACTTTACCAAGCTTATCTTTAAGCTCATCCAAACTATGAATAGCTAAAATTTTATTTCCCACTTCGCTCTTTTCTGCATCGTCTATTTCGCTAATAAAAAGTTCATAAATACCAAAAGAAAAAATAAGTAAAACTACTGCAATCAAATACAAATCTACAGCCCCAATAATTCCGCCAACTATTATTTCATGAAAATTTTCTGGATGATAATGCGCAAAGAAATATTTATAAGTAATAACAGCAATATGCCAAACATCGGCACTTGCTACAAAAAACAAAACTATAGCCCCAATCATTCCAAAAATAACAGCCAAAATAGAAATTAATCTTCCATTCCAAAGACTACTCTCAAACAAAGCTTCTAAAAAACCTCTATTTTTTTCCATTTCTTTTTCCTTGTAAAAATTTTTCTCCTTCCATTTCTATCCATTTTTCCGCAATTCTTACTGCATTTGTTGCAGCACCAACTCTAAGTTGATCTGCCACATTAAAGAAATGAAGCACTTTTGGATTAAACAAATCCTTTCTTATTCTACCAACATATACATAATCCGTATCTGTTGCTATAATAGGCATTGGATATTCGTTTTTTTCAGGATTATCAATTACCTTAACATCCTCAAAATTAGCCAAAACTTCTCTTGCCCTATCTACATCTACTTCTTTTTCGCAATAAATACTAATTGCTTCGCTATGACTTCTAAGAACCGGAACTCTAACACAAGTTGGCGCCACTTCAATGTTTGAATGCATGATTTTATTGGTTTCGTTTACCATTTTAAGCTCTTCTCTACTCCATCCACCTTCCATAAATCTATCAATATGAGGAATAACGTTTAGTGCAATTTGCCAAGGAAAAACTTCTCTCTCTTCTACTTTTTTATCGAGTTTAAAATTAAAAATCGCTCTCATTTGCTCTAACAATTCTTCCATTCCCTTTTTCCCAGCACCGCTTACCGCTTGATAAGTAGCCACATCCACTCTTTTAATTCCAAACTCATCATGAAGCGGTTTTAAAGAAATTACCATTTGAATTGTTGAACAATTTGGATTTGCGATAATCCCTTTTTTCTTCCAATCTTTAATATCTTCTGGATTAACTTCTGGAACTACCAAAGGTATATCTGGATCCATTCTAAAATGGCTCGTATTATCAATTACAATTGCCCCAGCTTCTACCGCACAAGGAGCAAATTTGGCACTAACGCTTCCTCCTGCACTAAAAAAAGCGATATCAATATCTTCTTCTTTAAAAACATCGCAAGTTAATTCTTTTACTTTAAGAGTTTCTCCCCTAAATTCAACTTCAACCCCAACGCTTCTTTTACTTGCAAGAGGAACTAGTTTTTTAACTGGAAAATTTCTCTCTTCAAGAATTCTTAAAAATTCTTCCCCAACAGCTCCCGTTGCTCCAACAATAGCTACATTATACATTTACTCTCCTTTAAAAATAGATATCTTCGGCTTTTATTTCCTTATTTTCGCTCAAAATTGCTGCTCTTTGAATAACATTTATAAGTTCTCTAATGTTTCCTGGCCAATCATAATTTAAAAGTTTTTCTTCAGCTTCTTTACTCAAAAATTTTTCATCTAGTTCATATTCTTTTACTACATTTTGTAAAATTTTTTTCGCAATTGGAAGTATATCATCTTTTCTCTCTCTAAGAGGTGGTATTTTAATTGGTATCGTATTTAAACGATAAAATAAATCTTCTCTAAATTTATTTTGTTTTATCATCTCTTCCACATTCTGATTAGTAGCACTAATAATTCTTACATCAAGCTTTTTAGGCTTTGTTCCACCAAGTCTATAAAATTCTTTTTCTTGTAAAACCCTAAGCAATTTTGCCTGAAGATGATAAGGCATTTCGGCAATCTCATCCAAAAACAAAGTTCCACCTTCAGCCAATTCAAAAAGACCCGGTTTTTCCTTTATAGCATCGGTAAAAGCTCCTTTTTCGTATCCAAAAAGCTCACTTTCTATTAAATTTTCTGGAATAGCACTCATATTTACGGCTATAAATTTACCTCTTCTACCAGAATTTTCGTGAATAAATTTTGCAAATTCTTCTTTCCCAACCCCGCTCTCTCCAAGAAGCATTACATTAGCATTAGTAGGGGCTACTTTTTTGGCAATTTCAAGCGCTTTTTTGGTATTTTTATCAACTACAATAAATTCCGGTTTTATTTCTACCTTTTTTCCCTTTGTTTTTTTTCTAACTTCTACGTTTCTTTTTATTTCAGCTATTAAATCTTCAATTTCAAAAGGTTTAGTTAAAAAATCTTTAACCCCAAGTCTTAAAGCTTCAATAGCCCTATTTAAAGTAGCATTGCCTGTTATCATAATTACTTCGTATTTTCCGTTAAGCTCTTTTACAAAATCTATTCCATCCATTTTTGGCATGGTAATATCCGTAATTACTACATCAACTTCGGGCATTTTTTTTAAAAAATCAAGAGCGTTTCTAAATTCTATAACTTCAAAACCTTCCGATTTTAAAGCAAGAGACAAAGATTTTCTCATATTTATATCATCTTCAACGATTGCCAATTTCACCTCTACTCCTTACATTCATAAAAATAAGCAACATCATCTTTTATAATGATATCAAATAATTTTGGAAGATAAGTAACAACTACCTTAGAGGATTTATCTTTAAAACTTGTTACATAAACTTCATCTTTTAAAAGATAAGAAATAATTTGTTCTTTTAATTTATTACAATCAAACTTTCGAACTTTAAGAGAAAACAAAAATACTTTTTTACAAGATTTTTCACTTAATACCTTAGCGCAATTAAAATTTTCTATTAAAAGATTATCGTTTTGAAGGACAAACCGAAAAGAGATGTAATACTCTTGAGCAAAAAGAAAAGAAAAGAAAAAAAATAATCTAAAAATCATAAATTACATTACTGGATCTATTTTTAATATAGTTATTCCACTCCATCAAATCTAATTTAACGCTCATAACTACCGTATAAATTCCGTCTTTAAAACCTTCATCCTCAATATTGGCTCCTCTAATTAAGCCATCTACATAGGCTCTAAGATTAGAATTTTGTAAAATCATATTTCTCATAGTCTCTCTTGAGCTAACTCTAATTCCATACAATTTTTCCACCAAAGCTTTATATCCATTAAGAATAGCTGCCCTTCTTGCCATCAATTTTGCCTGAGCTGTACTTACTGCATTTATAGGAGTAGTTCCCATACCTTTTACTTCAATTCTTAAAATACAATTATTACAAGTACATTGAGATAAACTAACCGGATTACTAATATAACAAATATCATTAGAGGTATTTACAAGCGAAGTAGGATCTGCATTATTGTAATTGTTAGAAGCAATAGACTGAGGCTGACAATTGTTTCCAGGTAATTGAGTAATAGTAGATGGACAAGTGGCTTTAGCGCTATTAGTAGTAGCACATCCAATAAATAAAGTTCCTAAACTAAGCGCTACAAATAACTTTCTCATAAATTCTCCTTTAATACTTTTAAAAAGTATCGGAAAAAAAAGAAAAAACTTAAGCTTCAGGAATAAGATTTTCATCTTTTTGAGCTGGAGTTTTAGCAACGCTTACTACCTTATCGTCTTTATCCAACTTAACTATCCTAACTCCTTGAGTATTTTTACCAGTTTTTGAAATGGAATCAATTCCAACTCTTATCATTTTTCCTTTGCTTGTTAAAATCATTAAATCGTGATTTTTTTCTGTTGCCACAACTCCTATTAAATCTCCAGTTTTATCAGTTAATTTCATTGCAATTACGCCCTTACCTCCTCTATTTGTTAAACGATAAGCTTCAGCTTCCGTTCTTTTACCAAACCCTTTTTCGCTAACGGTTAAAATCTCTTGTAAATCATCTTTTAAACTTAAAGCTCCTATCACTTCATCTCCATCAATTTTAAAAGTAATTCCTTTAACTCCCCTTGCGCTTCTTCCCATTTCTCTAACAGAATCAACTGGAAATCTAATAGCCATTCCTTTTTTCGTTGCAATAAATAAATATTTATCTTCCGGTTTAACTATTTTTGCCGTTACAAGCTCATCCCCTTCATCAATCGTTATAGCTCTAACACCTCTACTGCTTACATTTTTAAATTCGCTCAAATTCGTTCTTTTAACAATTCCTTTTTTAGTAAAAAACGCAAGAGATTTATTTTCATCAAAATCGCTTGTTTTAATAATAGTTTGAATTTTTTCATCTTTATCTAAATTAATTAAATTAACGATTGCTTTTCCTTTACTCGTTCTACTTCCTTCTGGAATTTTATAAACTTTAAGCCAATGAAGCTGACCTTTATCGGTAATAATCATTAAAGTATCGTGAGCTTTTGCTATATAAAAATCTTCTATAAAATCGTCTTCATAAGTAGTAATAGCTTTTTTACCTTTTCCTCCTCTATTTTGTCTTTCATACGTTTTTAAAGGAACTCTTTTTACATATCCCCTATGAGTAATCGTTACTACCATCTCTTCATTTGGAATCAAATCTTCTATATCAATTTCGTCATAATCTTCAACTATTTCCGTTCTTCTTGGATTTGCGTATTTTTGTTTAATTTCCAAAAACTCTTCTTTAATAACATTATTTAAAACGCTTTCCTCTTTTAAAATAGAATTCAAATAAGCAATTTTTTCCATAAGATCGGTATATTCTTTTTCTATTTTTTCGATTTCCAAAGACGTAAGACGCGCAAGTTTCATATCCAAAATAGCGTTTGCCTGAATTTCGCTTAAATCAAATCTATTCATTAATTTTTCTTTAGCTTCTTTAGTATCAGAAGATTTCTTAATAATATCAACTACTTCGTCTATGTTAGCAAGGGCTATTCTTAGACCTTCAAGTATATGAGCTCTTTTTTTAGCCACTTCAAGTTCATAAATAGTTCTTCTAATTACAACCGTCTTTCTAAATTTCAAAAATGTATCCAAAACTCCCATTAAATCAAATAATTTAGGCTCTTTATCAAGTATTGCAAGCATATTAACACCAAAGCTAACTTGTAATTGAGTATGTTTATAAAGATTATTTAAAATAATTTCACTCATTGCATCTTTTTTCAATTCAATTACAACTCTAATTCCCTCTCTATCGCTTTCGTCTCTAATTTCACTAATTCCGTCAATTACTTTATCTTTAACGAGTTCGCTAATTTTTTCTATTAATTTTGCTTTATTTACTTGATATGGCAATTCATCTATTACGATAATTTCTCTATTTCCTCTATGCTCAATATGATGTTTTGCTCTAATCTTAATACTACCTTTTCCACTTTTATAAGCTTCAATAATTCCACTTTTTCCATAAATAATTCCTCCGGTTGGAAAATCTGGACCTTTTATAAATTGTAAAACATCTTCAAGTTTTGCATCTTTATTATCTACCATATAAATTAAAGCATCCAAAAGCTCTCCAAGATTATGAGGAGGAATATTAGTAGCCATCCCAACAGCAATTCCGCTACTTCCGTTAACCAATAAATTTGGAAATCTTGCTGGTAAAACTACCGGCTCTATTTCGCTTCCATCATAATTAGGAACAAAATCAACCGTATCTTTATCAATATCTCTTAAAAGCTCTTCGGCTATTTTTGTAAGCCTTGCTTCCGTATAACGCATAGCAGCCGCGTTATCACCATCAATACTACCAAAGTTACCCTGACCATCAATCAATGGTTCTCTCATGGAAAAATCTTGAGCCATCCTAACAAGTGCTTCATAAACCGCACTATCTCCATGAGGATGATATTTACCTATTACATCTCCTACTATTCTTGCCGATTTTTTATAAGGAGAACTTGAAGTAATTCCCATTTTATACATAGCATATAAAATTCTTCTATGAACAGGTTTTAATCCGTCTCTTACATCAGGAAGAGCCCTTCCAACAATTACGCTCATAGAATATTCTAAATAACTTTTTGCAAGAGTCTCTTCAATCCTAACAGGAATAACTTGCATCTATATCCTTTTTTTTATCTAATTTTACCATAACTTGCCCTATTTTACTTATCTTTTTGCCAATACTACGCTAAATAACACGTTTACCCCGTTTTTTGTAAGAACTTCTTTTGCTTCTTTAAGGGTAAGACCCGTCGTCATTACGTCATCTACCAAAATAGCATCAATATTTTTTAAACCAGTATATTTAAAATTTCGAGGATTGTTTAATCTAAACTCAAGAGATTTTCCAGCATATTTAACTTCGTTTTTAGCATGTAAAACTCCAAAAAGAGGAATTAAATTTTTAGAATGCATTGATTTTGCCAAAATCGCAGTATGAGAAAATCCATTTTTTATCCTATCGTCAATAGGAATAACAAAAGCCTTTTTTTGATAATTTTCAGCAAACTTTCTAAATACATCTGATAGTTCCCAAAACACCCTACTTCCAAATTTTTCATATTTATACTTTATTAAAAATTCAATTTCTTCATAATCGTAAAAACTAACTACTTCATTTTTAAATTCTATGTCGGGTTTTAAGAAACTTTTACATTTATTACAAATAGCTCTAAAACTAAATCTTCCGCATATAATACACATTAATACTCATTATCCTTTGGTTTATATTTAAACAAAAGGTATAAAGCTATAGCGCTTCCTATACTAA
>JAMORJ010000002.1 GCA_027063595.1 Nautiliaceae bacterium
AATTAAACAAATAACTTTTAAAGACGTAAGTTTAAATTATGGAGAAAAAACGGCATTAAAAAACATAAATTACACCGCAACAAAACCAAAAATTATAGGATTAGTGGGAGATAGCGGAGGAGGAAAAAGCTCTTTTGTATCATTAATGCTAAGATTTTACGACTCAAATGGAGAGGTTTTAATAAACAACATACCTATTAAAGAAATTGATTTAAAAAATTTAAGAGAAAAAATAGCCTATATTCCTCAAAATGTTCACATCTTTAACGATACGATAGCCAAAAACGTAGCGTATGGAGAAAAAGTGGACGAAAAAAAAGTAATAGAAGCGTTAAAAAAAGCAAACTTATGGGATTTTGTAAAAAACTTACCAGATGGAATTAATACTTTACTTCAAGAAAACGGAAGCAACCTAAGCGGCGGTCAAAGACAAAGAATTGCAATCGCAAGAGCCTTATATAAAAACCCGGATGTTTTAATTCTTGATGAAGCAACTTCCGCTCTTGATAATAAAAGCGAAGCAATTATTATGAATACAATAAACAATTTAAAAGATAAACTAATCTTTATAATAGCCCATAGACTCTCAACGATTGAAAATGCCGATGAAATTTTGGTATTTAAAAACGGAAAAATCGAATGTATTGGCACAAAAGAGGAACTATTGAAAAATTGCGAAGAATTTAAAAAACTTTATTATAAGGAATAAATTTTGCTTTTTTTAAAAAAAGGTTTTTAATGTTTAACAACAAAACTATTTTAATTACTGGAGGGACTGGAAGTTTTGGAAAAAAATACACCGAAATTTTATTAAAAAAGTACAATCCCAAAAAAATAATTATTTATAGTAGAGACGAATTAAAACAATTTGAAATGGCTCAAGTTTTTAACCAATCTTGTATGAGATACTTTATTGGAGACGTAAGAGATAAAGAGCGTCTAAATAAAGCAATGAAAGGAGTAGATTTCGTAATTCACGCAGCGGCTCTAAAGCAAGTTCCAGCTGCAGAATACAATCCAATGGAAGCAATTAAAACTAACATTATGGGAGCCCAAAACGTAATAGATTGCGCTATTGAAAATGAAGTAGAAAAAATAATAGCCTTATCTACTGATAAAGCAGCCGCTCCAATCAATCTTTATGGCGCGACTAAATTAGCAAGCGACAAATTGTTTATTGCAGCAAACAATCTAGTAGGAGCCAATAAAACCAGATTTTCCGTAGTAAGATATGGTAATGTTATTGGAAGTAGAGGTAGCGTAGTTCCTTTTTTTGCAAAATTAATTAAAGAAGGTAAAAAAACATTACCTATTACTCATCCGGAAATGACAAGATTTTTAATTACTCTTGAAGAAGGAGTAAATTTTGTTTTAAAAAATTTTGAGAGAATGCAGGGAGGAGAAATATTTGTTCCAAAAATTCCTTCAATGAAAATAGTAGATATGGCAAAAGCAATGTGTCCTGATTGTAAATTTGAGTTTATAGGAATTAGACCAGGAGAAAAATTACACGAAATGATGATAACAAGAGATGATAGAGCTATTGAATTTAAAGACCATTATGTAATAAAGCCAACCATAAACTTCTCTTTTAAAGCCGATTATTTAAACAATATGCTTGGAGAAAAAGGAAAAGAAAAAGAAATAGGATTTGAATATAGTTCCGATAAAAACAATTGGTGGCTTACAAAAGAAGAATTTTTAAAAAAAGCAAAAGAGTTTTTATGATTCCATACGGAAAACAACACATAGACAAAGACGACGAAAAAGCCGTATTAGAAGTTTTAAAAAGCGATTATTTAACTACAGGTCCAAAAGTTCAAGAATTTGAAAAAGCTTTATGTAAATATACAAACGCAAAATACGCCATAGCCGTCGCTAACGGAACGGCGGCTTTACATATAGCAAGTCTGATTTTGCTTAAAAAAGGCGATTTGGTTTTAACAACCCCAAATTCGTTTGTTGCTACTTCAAATTCTATTCTTTATGCCGGCGCAAGACCAGTTTTTGTAGATATCAAAGAAGATGGAAACATTGACCTTGATAAATGCGAAAAAATTTTAAAAAACTTTAACTCGATTAAAGCAATTTATGTTGTCCATTTTAGCGGAAATCCCGTTGATATGGAAAAGTTAAAATATTTAAAAGAAAAATATAATTTAACAATTTTAGAAGATTCAGCTCACGCTATTGGCGCAACCTACCAATACGGAAAAATAGGAAATTGTAAAATCTCAGAAATTACGACCTTTTCTTTTCACCCTGTAAAGAATATTACAACGGCAGAAGGAGGAGCAATTTTAACAAACAATGAAGAAATTTATAAAAAAGCTTTAATTCTTAGAAATCACGGAATCGAAAAAAAAGGAAAATACGTTTGGGAATATAAAATGAAAGATCTTGGATTTAATTATAGAATTACCGATATTCAATGCGCTTTAGGAATTAGCCAGTTAAAAAAACTCGATAGATTTATAAAAAAAAGACAAGAAATTGCAAAAAAATACGAAGAAGAATTTAAAAATACTCCTATTAAACCTCTATATCCATTTAACGAAAATTCAGCTTATCATCTTTATGTGGTAAGATATCCTTTTCAATCCCTTGAAGAAAAAAACCAACTTTTTATAAAACTAAGAGAAAAAGGAATATTTCTTCAACTCCATTACATCCCTATACCATCTCAACCTTACTATCAAAAGCTCGGATATACGATGGATAATTTAGAAGAGATGAAAAAATATTATCTTGAAGCTTTTTCTCTGCCAATTTATTACGATTTAACTCAAAAAAAACAAAGTTACGTTATCAATACCCTAAAAGAGACATTAAAACTCCAATCCAAATAGAAGCTGGAACAAACAAAGATATCATAACGGCTGCTGCGGCTGAATCTTTTATATATTTTGCGTTTTCATTATAATCTTTATACATTACATCAACAATCCTCTCAATTGCCGAATTTACTAATTCAACAACCAAAGGCAACATCATGCTAGAAATTAAAATTATTTTTTTAAAAAGAGAAACAGGCAAAAAAATAGCAACTATACTTAACAAAACAAAAAAGAAAATTTCTATTCTAAAAGATTTTTCACTTTTAAAAACGGCTAAAAATCCTTCTCTTGCGTATCTAAAATTATCCAAAAATTTATACTCAGGCTTCATCTTCTAATCCTACACTTATAAAATATATCCATATTTTTGTCATAAACTTTAGTTTTTACATCCATAAGTCCAAGCAAAGTAGAAAAAAGATTATCTTGAGTAAAATGTTTATTAGCAATTTTTCTAACACAACTTATATTTATATCAAAATTTTTACCAAACCATACAATGGTAGCAGGATGTTTTTGAGCATCCGGAGCAATAAAATAAGGCATTCCATGAAGATATATTCCATTCTCTCCCAAACTTTCTCCATGATCAGCCATATAAAACATAGCGACTTTAAAATCTTTTTCATTCTTTTTAAGAAGTTTTATTGCTTTACTTAAAATATAATCCGTATATAAGATCGTATTATCGTATGCGTTTATAACTTCTTCTTTTGTACAATCTTGAAGCTGATTGCTCTTACACACGGGGTTAAATTTTTCGAATTCTTTAGGATATCTTTTATAATACTCTGGGCCATGAGAACCCTTTGTATGAAGAACAATTAAAATATTCTTACCTTTATGTTTATTTATCCACTCTTGAAGCTTGTAAAACAATACCTCATCTACACAATTTCCATTTTTACAAAAAGGTTTAATATTTTCATGATTATAATCTTCGTAATTTACTCTCTTAGCAACTCCCTTAGAACCAGAATCGTTATCCCTCCATAAAACCTCAACCCCAGCTCTATTAATTATATCAATTACAGAATCGGTATTTTTTGCTTTTTTATCGGAATATTCGCTTTTAGTATAGATAGAAAACATACAAGGAACACTTACGGCCGTTTCGGTTCCACAAGAATAAACGTTATTAAAAGAAATAACATTTTTTATCTTTTCAAGATTAGGATTTGTATCTCTTTTATATCCATTAAGCGAAAAATGATCATACCTAGCCGCCTCTCCCAACACAAATATTATCAATTTTGGCTCTTTACTTTCTACTTTTGCATCCATCCCAATATGCTTAAATTTTACGGGCTTAGTTAAATATTTTTCTTTAATAAATTTGCCAAGAGAATAAATATAGTATGTAGGATTAGTATACATCCTAAGAGTCTTATGCATTCTAAAAAAGCTAACCCAATATTTTGGAAATAGAAAATATAAAATAACTACCATAACGACATTAAAAATTATTAATTTTATCCGAGAGAGAAGTTCTTTAAAAATAGGCTCTTTTTTTATTTTTACTTTCAATACAAAAATAGAAGGCAAAATTCCCAAAAAAAAGATATGCAAAAAAAGATTTAAATTCAAAAGTCCTTCTACTTCTTTAGCATCCGTTTCAAAAATATTTTGAATCATATTATCGTTTATTATTACTCCATAAGATTTCATAAAATAACTAGCCGCTGAAGAAGTCAAAAAAAGAACAATCAATAAAGGCTTAATAATAAATCTATTGGATATTAACGACAATAAAGTCGAAATTACTATAAAAAGCAAAAATCCCAAAGCTATCACAAAAAAAACATTATGAAACACTTCATATGATTTTTCAAAAAAGACATAATTATCAAAAATCACAAAAAACAAAGAAGAAATTATAATTAGCTGCGTCTGAGTCAACTCAATTTTTTTCATTATAAATCTTTTCAAGGTTATTGATTAATTTCATAGGAGTTAAAGCATAATTTGGTTCGTAATTTCCAGCAATTGAATGAGCAAGACTTGCATGAATAGTGGCTTTTAACGGATGCCATCCTTGAGCAAGCAAAGAACCTATCATTCCAGCCAAAACATCTCCACTTCCTCCCTTTGCCAAAGCAACGCTTCCATTTGGATCTATATAAACTTTTTTATTAAATCCTATAAGCTTATTTGCTCCCTTTAATAAAAGCACAACTTTTGGATATTTTTCGCTAAATCTCTTTACAAATCCAAATCTATCGGCTTGAATATCATTTACACTAAACTCTCCAAATCCTAAAATTTTAAGTAAAGATGCAAACTCTTTTGGATGAGGGGTTAAAACTATCTTATCTTTTTGTAAAAACTCTTTTATTGTTTCTTTATAAAACATATCCGCATCAATTACCATAGGAACATCAATATTTAAAATTTCATCTATCTTATCATCAAAACATTCCCCAAGTCCCATTCCCAAAGCAAGAGCATTAAATCCTATTAAATCATTATTTTTCATTATCTCATAAGGCAAAACGTTTTTTATTTCACATTTCTCACTCTCAACAACGCTTACAAGACCCGCTCCAAAATTAAAAGCAACCATTGCTGCCATTATACCAGCCCCACTTTTATCTCCTACCAATACTCCAAGATGCCCATAGCTTCTTTTATGAGAATTTTCTTTTTTTCTAATTGGTAAAACTAAATCACTTTTTTCAAGCAAAATATAATCGCTTTTCCCTCTATATTTAGAAAAACTAACCCCAAGATTTGCTATTTTTATTTTTCCTACATAATCTTTTGCCATATCACTATATAAAGCAATCTTTTCAGCTCCCATAGTCACCGTTAGATCTGCTTTAAATGCAATAGGTCTTAAATTACCTCTATCATCAATTCCTGTTGGAATATCGCAAGAAAGTTTAAAAGCATCTACATTATTCATATTTTTAACCAAACACGCAATTTCTTTTGACAAATCCCTCTTAAGTCCACTTCCAAAAATAGCATCTACCAAACAATCACACTTATGATATTTATCAGTAACCTTTCCACCAACGGCTTCAAATCTTTTTAACTGAAGTTTTGCCATTTCACTTTTTACACCAAGAGGCAAATACAAATTAACTATATAATCTCCCAAAAGTTCTCTTGCCAAAGTAATTCCATCAGCTCCATTATTTCCAGGACCTGATACAATATTTATAACGCTTCCTTTTTTAAATCTTTTATAAATTTCAAGAGCCATTTCATAAGCAGCATGTTCCATCAAAATATCTTCGGTTAAATAATATTTCTCATAGCACTTTTTATCTAAACTATAAACTTCCTCAAAAACTACTCTCATTTCCTCTCCTTCTAAAACTTAACGATTTAATTAAATCTTCCTTTTTTATTTTATTTCTTTTTTCCAAATTCGCTATAGTTTTAGCAACCTTCAATACATTAAATTCGCTTCTTTTACTCAAAGCAAATCGTTTTATAGCCATTTTTAAAATATCGTAAGCATCAGCTTCTAAATTAAATTTATAATCTTCCTTAAGTCTTGAATTAAATTCTCCTCTTTGAATTTCAAAAGCAATTAATACTTTCTCAAACATTTTCTTGCTAGAAATTGTATCTGTATCTTCATCTTCGATCATTTGATGATAAATTTCAATTCTATCGTAAAGAGGTTCGCTAATTTTATTTTTATATCTTCTAATTTCTAAATCGCTACATCTACACTCTTTATCTTTGCTAAGTAAATTTCCACAAGGACAAGGATTCATGGCAGAAGCAAACAAAAAATCACTTTCGTATTCTATTTTTGCATTTACCCTGCTTATTAAAACCTTTTTATCTTCAAGAGGATTTCTAAGATTTTCTAATACATCTTTTTGAAAATATGGAAGCTCATCAAAAAAAAGCATCCCTTTATTAGCCAAAGCAACCTCTCCAATTTTTGCTCCCTTACTTCCTCCTCCAAAAATAGCGGCTCTTGTAGAGCTATAATGAGGCGCCCTAAAAGGTCTTAAGGGTTTAAACTCAACTTCTTTTCCTTCCATCGCTCTTATCTTTTCAACCTCAAGTATTTCTTCCAAACTCATAGGAGGCAAAATATAACGCATTCTATTTACAATCATACTCTTTCCAACACCAGGAGAACCTTCAAGCAAAATATTATGAAATCCAGCTACAGAAATTAAAGCCGCCTCTTTTGCTTTATTTTGCCCTAAAACATCCTTAAAATCAAGCTCGAAATTTTCCATGTAATAATATTTTTTGCCATTAATTTTAATATAACTATATTTTAATTCGCTTTTTTGAACTTTTTTTGGCTTAAACTTTTCAAACTCGCTAATATGCGAAAACGCATAAATTTCCACATTTGGAATTTTTGAAATTTTTTTTGCACTCTCAAGAGGAACTATAACTTTTTTTGGCTTTAATGATAAAATAATCGGAAAAATGGAATTGGTATCCTTTAACTTTCCATCAAGTCCAAGCTCTCCCAAAACTAAATATTGAGAAAAATCAAATTCTTTATCATAAAACAAAATACTCAACGCTATTGGCAAATCAAAATGACTACCTTCCTTTTTTAAATCGGATGGAGATAAATTTATTACAATTTTTAAAGGAGGAAACGAAAAGCCATTGTTTAAAAGAGCTGATTTTACTCTCTCTTTACTTTCCTGAATAGATTGAGATCCAAGCCCTACAATTGAAAAACCGGGCAAAGCCTTTATAAAAGAACTTTCAACTTCAACTTTTTTAGCAACAAATCCATCTAAAGTAGCAGAAATTATTTTTTGCGTTTTTTTAGTAACTTTTTCCACTCTTTTTCAAACTTTTTACGTCTTATATAATCTAATCTTTCAATAAATAACTTACCATCCAAATGATCCGTTTCGTGCTGAAAAGCAACGCTTAGTAAACCTTTTGCATCCATTATATGTTCTTTTCCGAATCTATCAAAAAATTTAACTTTTACTCTTTCATATCTTTCAACTTCGTCAAAATATTCAGGAACACTAAGACATCCTTCAGTATCCTTAATGCTTCCTTCCCATTCCAAAAATTCCGGATTAATTACCTCAATTTTAGTTTTTTCTCCTTGATTTCCATCTTCATCCCCAATATCAATAATTAACGCTCTAAGAGGCACAGCTACCTGAATAGCGGCAAGTCCTACTCCATTTTTTGCTATCATAGTCTCATACATATCATCAAGCAATTTATGAAGTTCTTTATCAAATCTTTCAACAGGCTTTGAGATTTGTTTTAATATTTTATTTGGATAGGTAACAATATCAAGAATTGCCATTAACCTTCCCCTTCATAAATTAAATATAACATTCCTTCTTCTTCAGCCTTTTTCATTATGTCATATGCATGTTGTAAATACTCTTCAGCCGGTTTTGTTTCTTTAATCTCCACAATTCCGCCAACAATCGAAAGTTCAACTTCTTCACCTTCAAGAAAAATAGCCGCATTTCCTACCATATCGGCAATTCTTTCAATGGTTCTTCCAGCCCCAATTCTATCTGTATGTTTAAGAAGCATAGCAAAAACGCCATCTCCAAGATGAGCTATAACGTCACTTCTTCTTGAAGTTTTAAGCAAAATCTTAGCAAGACTTCTATTTACTAAAATCTTTCCTTTTTCGCTTAAATTTTTAATCACTTCGTCTTTAATTTTTAATGTCACAAGAGAGCTTATATGATTAAAATTACTAATTGCCTTAATTTCTTTTTCCAAAATTTTTAGAAAATATCTTTTATTATAAACCCCATATTTAGCATCAAAAAGAGAATCGTTTTCAATTTCCTTAATTAACTCTACATTTTTTGCGTATAAATTTTTAATTGCGTTTTGCTCTTTTTCAATTCTTTTATAAAGTTGTTCTATTTTACTCTCCAACTGAGAAATAACCCTCTCAAGAGCTTTTGGAGAAGATATATGAGCAAGCTCTTTTAAATAGTTTTCTATAACAGTTTTAATATTTACAGAGCTTTTATATACAATTGCGACTCTTTGAAGAAGTTCTTTTGTATACTTAAAAGAAAGTTTAATTTTTTTCTCATATTCAAAATCTTTTTCAAACTCGTTAGACTCTTCTAACGATAAAAGTTCATAAATATGTTTTCTAAATTCAAGAGGCTCATTTTCGAGCATATTATAAAAATAGTCTCTATAATAATTTGGAAGAGGAGGAACTCCATCTTCAATAATCTTTCTTAAAACCTTTTGAGCATACTTTTCAATAGGAGTTGTAGCTTCATCCAAATTTGCTGCCGTTATTGATGAATATTTTTCTTCCATTAGTCTCTCTTTGTTAGAACCTTATCTATTAATCCGTATTTTTGAGCTTCCTCAGCGCTCATAAAAAAGTCTCTCTCCGTATCTCTTTCAATTTTTCTAATGCTTTGTCCCGTATTTTGAGCTAAAATTTTATTAAGTTCTTTTTTAAGTCTTAAAATTTCTTTTGCGTGAATTTCAATATCAGTCGCTTGACCTTGAGCTCCTCCAAGAGGCTGATGAATCATTATTCTTGCATGTGGAAGAGCAAATCTTTTTCCTTTAGCACCACTACTTAATAAAAACGCACCCATACTTGCCGCTTGCCCCATACAAATGGTAACTACATCCGGCTTTATATAATTCATCGTATCATAAATTGCAAAACCGCTTGTAACTACTCCTCCCGGAGAATTGATATAAAGATAAATATCTTTTTCTGGATTTTCAGCTTCCAAAAACAACATTTGAGCCACTATAAGACCAGCTACATGATCATTTATCTCACCCTGTAGCATAATAATTCTGTCTTTAAGCAAGCGAGAGTAAATATCATAAGCTCTCTCGCCTCTTCCCGTTTTTTCTATAACGGTTGGAATTAATATACTCACTTATTCGCCTTTTCTTCAAGAAGTTTATTTAAAAGTTTTTCTTCAATCAAATTCATTTTTAAAACCGGCAAAAGATTGTTTTCCTGATAATATTTTACCACATCTTGTGGATTTTGTCCTTGAATTAATGCTTCATAATAAATAATTTGAGAAAGTTCATCATCGCTTACTTCAATTCCTTCTTTTTTAGCAAGAGCATCGATAATAAACGTAAGTTTTACCCTATCTTTTGCTTCGTTTTTAAATTTCTCTCTAAATTCTTTTAATTTTTCAGGATTTTCTTGAATTTCTTTAAGCTCAGCCGGTGTTAATTTAGCAGCTTCATTTCCTATAATTACATCAAGCTCTTGTTCTACAATAGCTTCTGGCAAATCGATGTCGTATTTCTCAACTAAACATTCAAGAATTTTTTCTTTTAATGGAGCAAAAACTTCTGCTTTCTTTCTTTGTAAAATAGAATCTTTTACATAATTTTTAAGATCTTCTAAAGTAGCGTCTTCTTTATTCAAATATTTCTTTGCAAGTTCGTCATTAATTTCAGCTGGAACTCTCTCTTGAATTTCATCAAGAGTTACTTCAAATTCGGCTTCTTTTCCAGCTAATTCTTTTGCTCCGTAATTTTCAGGAAAAGTTACTTTTATTTTTTTAGTTTCTCCAACTTTCATACCTACAAGCTGATCTTCAAATCCAGGAATAAACGCGCCGCTTCCAATTTCTAAAGGATAATGTTCAGCGCTTCCATTTTTCATTTCTTTTCCGTCAACAAAACCTTTAAAAGTAATTACAGCAATATCTCCTTTTTCCAAAGTATCTTTATTAGATACTTTCGTCTCGCTCATACTTTGAGCAATTTTTTTAATTTCTTCTTCAACTTCTTCTTCACTAACCTCAGGAAGGTTTACATCAGGCACGCATTCTTTATAGCTATCATCGATATTTATTTCAGGTCTTGTAAATACTTTAATTTCTACTTCTATTCCATCATCTTTTTCCTCAAATTTAACTACTTGAGGCTCAGCTATTACTTCTCCTTTAATTTCTTTTATCCCCTCATTTAATACTTCTCTTATAGCTTCACCAATAGCTTCTCTTTCAATTTCGTCTTTATAAAATTTTTCAACCGCTTTTAAAGGAACTTTTCCTGGTCTAAATCCAGGTAATTTTGCTTTTTTCGCTATTTCTTTTGCAATTTTTTTCTTTTTCTCTTCAAGCTTTTGCTTAGAAATTTTAGCTTTAATTAAGCTGTTTGCACTATCAATTTTTTGAATTTCCATACACAAATCCTTTTTTAAAAGGTATAATACCAAAAATTCTCAAAAAAGGAAAAAAATGATAGACCTAAAAAAAATAGAAACCGCTACCAAAATGATTCTTGAAGCAATCGGAGAAGATGTAAATAGAGAAGGTCTTATAAAAACTCCTTTAAGAGTTGCAAAAGCTTTTGAAGAACTATGCAGCGGATATTCTAAAGATCCAAAAGAAGTTCTTAATAATGCGCTTTTTGAATCTACCAACAACGAAATGGTAGTAGTAAGAGATATTGAATTTTATTCTCTTTGCGAACATCATATTTTACCTTTTTTTGGAAGAGTTCATGTAGCATACATTCCCGATAAAAAAGTCGTAGGTCTTTCAAAAATCCCAAGAATGGTGGAAATATACGCAAGAAGACTTCAAATTCAAGAACAACTTACAGAACAAATAGCCGATGCAATAATGGAAGTAGTAAAACCAAAAGGCGTGGGAGTTGTAATTCATGCAAGACATATGTGCATGGAAGCAAGAGGCGTAAAAAGTAAATTTTCTTATACCTCAACTTCGGCTTTAAGAGGTATATTTTTGGAAGAAAAAACAAGAGAGGAATTTTTTAACATTATAAACGCTCCTATTCAAAATCATTTCTAAAGGAAAAAATTGTTAAAAAGCATTAGCGAAAAAATAAAAAAAACTCCTCTTTCAAAACCATTTGGTTATATCAAAAAAATAAATCCCACAAACCTTTTTGCAACTGGACTTAACGTAAGCGTAGGAGATATTGTAAAAATATCTTCTAAAGAAAAAAATATCCTTGGAATGGTAACAGGAGTAGAAGAAAAAGGGTTTTTTATCACTCCCTTTAGCTTTATAGAAGGATTTAAAATCGGAGATAAAGTATATTTGGATGAAGATGGAATGAAAATTCCAGTAGGAGAAGCTCTTCTTGGAAGAGTAGTAAATCCTTTTATGCAACCAATTGACGATAAAGGCCCAATTATTACAGATCAGAAATATCCAATTATGAAAAAGCCTATTTCTCCTTTAAAAAGAGGAGTAATAAACGAAGTTTTTCCAACGGGAGTTAAAGCAATAGATGCTCTTTTAACCTGCGGAAAAGGACAAAAATTAGGAATCTTTGCAGGAAGCGGAGTTGGAAAAAGCACCTTAATGAGTATGATCGTCAAAGGTAGCAAAGCCGATATAAAAGTCATTGCTTTAATAGGAGAAAGAGGCAGGGAAATTCCAGAATTTATCGAACACAACTTAAACGGAGATTTAACAAATACCGTAATTATAGTCGCAACAAGCGATGATTCGGCTTTGATGAGAAAATACGGAGCTTTTAGCGCAATGGCGGTTGCCGAATATTTTAAAGATCAAGGAAAGGACGTTTTGTTTCTTATGGATAGTGTAACGCGCTTTGCCATGGCTCAAAGAGAAATAGGTCTTGCCATGGGAGAACCCCCTACCAGCAAAGGATATCCTCCAAGTGCTATCATGCTACTTCCACAACTAATGGAAAGAGCTGGAAAAGAAAAAGGAAAAGGAAGCATTACCGCATTTTTTACAGTCCTCGTAGAAGGAGACGATACAAGCGCAGATCCAATAGCGGATCAAGCCCGATCAATTCTTGATGGACACATTTTGCTTGATAGAGAATTAACCGATTATGGAATTTATCCTCCAATTAATATATTAAAATCAGCAAGTAGAGTCATGAGTCAAATAGTAGAACCAACTCACCTTCAAAAAGCTCAAAAATTTAAACGGCTCTATGCTTTACTTAAAGAAAACGAAGTATTAATTAGAATTGGAGCTTATCAAAAGGGAGTCGATAAAGAACTTGATGAGGCAATAGAAAAAAAAGAAGCAATGGAAAATTTCTTAAGACAATCACCAAACGAACTTTACGAATTCAAACAAATTCTACAAATGCTTTATTCTATAGTATAAAAATCATAAAAAATTATTACTAAATTCTTGACAAGAAAAAAATTTTTTCTTATAATTTCACACCACAAACGGAGTGTAGCGCAGTTTGGTTAGCGCACCTGGTTTGGGACCAGGGGGTCGGGGGTTCGAGTCCCTCCACTCCGACCATTGTCCACTATAAGTGAGTAGCTGAGTAGCTGCCCACTTGTGGTGGGCGTAGCTCAGTTGGTTAGAGCACCAGGTTGTGGCCCTGGGGGTCGCCGGTTCAAGTCCGGTCGTCCACCCCATTGCTCTATCTAGTTAGCGTCCGTAGCTCAACTGGATAGAGCAACGGACTTCGGATCCGTAGGTTGTAGGTTCGAGTCCTACCGGACGCACCAAAACTCTTCTTTATGCGCCCTTAGCTCAACCGGATAGAGCAACGGCCTTCTAAGCCGTAGGTTGCAGGTTCGAGTCCTGCAGGGCGTACCACTTTTATCATAATTTTCTCCTAATGTTGCGGGAGTGGCGGAACTGGCAGACGCGCCAGACTTAGGATCTGGTGCCGCAAGGCGTGGAGGTTCGAGTCCTCTCTCCCGCACCAT
>JAMORJ010000003.1 GCA_027063595.1 Nautiliaceae bacterium
CTACTTTACAAACTTTACACTCTTTTGGATTTTGAGGCCAAAGAATATTTGGAGCATGAGAAGTTTTTAATGTCTTTTCATCAATCCCAATAAGACTTAAAAATTTTTGATTCCACTCAACAATGTCTCTTTTAGGATTTACACAAAAATACGCAAAATTATTTTTAAAAGAATTTAAAACATAAAATCTTTCATCACTTTCTTTTTTATATTCGATTACTTGCTTTAAAATTTCGTTTATATCTTCAGATTCTATATTAAATGTTTCTTTTACTTTTTCCAAAAGTTCTTTATCAATCTCATTTTTTTCCTTACAAAAAAACATCATTTTTCTCCTTTTATTACTTTAAATGCTCCTTGATTACAATCATTTATTTCAAATCTTAAATTTTCAAGAGAATCTCCATAAAGATTTTCTTTACATTCAAAATTTTTAAATCCCGCTTCTTTCATCATTTCAATAATCTCGTCTTTTGAAAAAAAAGTAGCTTCTTTGTAAAACTTTGAATTTTTTTTATTTTTCTCATAAAATTTTCCAAGAGCCGAATTTTTATCCACAAAAGCAACAACTAAGCTACCCCCTACTTTTAAAGCTTTATAACAATTTGCTAAAACTTTTTTAGGATCTTTTACAAAACATATTGTCGTTACCATCAAAATCAAATCAAATTCATCTTCAAAATTCATATTTTCAGCACTAACAAGATCGACTTTAATTCCTCTTTTTCTTCCAATTTCAGCCATTTTTTCGCTAACTTCTATTCCATAATCAATTCCAAGAGGTTTGGCAAATCTACCAGTTCCAACACCAACTTCAATAGCTTTTTTAAAAGGCGGAAGAATAGCTTTTATCGTTTTAATTTCTTCTTCATAAATTTTTGAATATTTCTCAAACCATTTCTCATAATCCTCATAATACAAATCAAAAACGCTCATCAAAAGTTCCTCAGTTCAACAGGAATTAACTTTTCAAGTTTACTTATATCAAGTTTTCTCTTTTGAGAAGAAACATTTCCAAGAGTTTTTTCAACATCAAAAAAATTTTGAAGATAATAAATACCTCTATACCCTTTTTGTTTCAAATCTCTAATAATTTCGTTTATGTCGTTTTCATCAAGCAAATCGGTATGGATAGTAGTTCTAACTTCAAAGTTAAAATTCTTATCGATAAGATATTTAAGAGTTTTTTCAAACTCCTCAAATTTCCTTGAAGAAGTAATTTTATAAAATTTCTCCTTTGGAGCCTTATAATCAAGCGCTATATAATCCACAAGAGAATTTTCAACAAGGGTATAAATAGTATGAGGCTTAAGTCCATTTGTATCAAGTTTTATCTCATATCCCATTTCTTTTATTTTTTTAGCAAAATTATACAAATTTGGATACAAAGTAGCTTCACCTCCAGTAAAAACGACTCCTTCAAGAAATCCCACCCTTCTTTTTAAAAAATTCAAAACCTCATCTTCTTCTAATTTTTTTTCTCCAAATACAATATCAGGATTATAACAATAAGGACATCTCATATTACACCCGCTAAACCACAAAATCGCGCTTAATTTGCCAGGAAAATCAAGAGTTGAAAATTTTTGAAGAGCGTATATTCCTAACATTCTTTAAAATACTTTCTTTGCTTATGTTCACTTTTTTTACCAATATTAAAACTCTCAACTGGTCTATGATATCCCATTACTCTCGTATAAACCATACATTTTTGGCGTTTGTCTTTGTATTTTTCTAAAATTTCTTCTTTTGTTAATGTTTTTACTTCCATTTTTTCCTCCTTTACTTATTTTCAATAGATTCAAGCAACTCCTCATCACAATAAGGACAATATTCATGCTCTCCCGGAATATATCCATGTTTTGGACAAACTGAAAATACTGGAGTTATAGAAATATAAGGCAATTTAAAATTAGTAATAGCCTTTTTTACTAGTTTTTTCGCTGCTTCCGGAGAGCTTAAAGGCTCTTTCATGTAAAGATGAAGCACCGTTCCTCCAGTATACAAAGTTTGAAGATCGTCTTGAAGCTCAAGAGCCTCAAAAGGATCGTCCGTATAATCCACAGGAAGCTGAGAGGAATTGGTATAATAAGGAGCATCAGGAAAACCTGCTTGAATAATATCAGGAAATCTTTTTTTATCTTCTTTTGCAAATCTATAAGTAGTTCCTTCAGCAGGAGTTGCTTCCAAATTATAAAGATTTCCAGTCTCTTCCTGATAAGTTTTTAATCTCTCTCTCATAAACTCAAGCACTTCTTTTGCAAATTCAATTCCCCAAGGCGTTGCTATATTTTCTTTATCTCCAGTAAAATTTCTAATCATTTCATTCATTCCGTTAACTCCAATAGTTGAAAAATGATTATTAAAATTTGGAAGATATCGTTTAGTATATGGATAAAGCCCTCTTTTAAACATTTCTTCTACAAATTTTCTTTTTTTCTCAAGAGTAGATTTTGCTTTATCCATTAAATACGCAAGCCTTTCAAATAACGCTTCCTTATCTCTTTTATAAAGATATCCGAGTCTTGCCATATTAATAGTTACAACTCCAATGCTTCCAGTCATTTCCGCACTTCCAAAAAGTCCCCCGCCTCTTTTTAAAAGTTCCCTTAAATCAAGTTGTAATCTACAACACATACTTCTAACAGCTCCCGGCTCGTATGCGTTTGGATTTTTTACTTTATTTCCATTCTCATCAATAATATACTGACTTCCTATAAAATTTTGAAAATAACTACTTCCAATTTTTGCCGTATTTTCCCAAAGAGCCTGAGCAGCTGGAGAATCCCAGTCAAAATCTTCGGTAATGTTTACCGTTGGAATTGGAAACGTAAAAGGTTGACCTATAGCATCACCTTCAGTCATTACTTCATAATACGCTTTAATAATTTCTTGCATTTCAGGCTCAAAGTCTTTATAAGTTGCATCGGTTAGTTTTTTAATGTTTGGATTTCTTTTTTTAAGTTTTTCTAAAAGTTCTTCATCTTCAATACCTTCAAATAAATGTCTATTATTTCTCATTGGAGCTTGATTTTTAAGATCATCTGGTACTTTAAAATCAAGAGTTATATTAGTAAAAGGACTCTGTCCCCAACGTGCTGGAACATTTAAATTATAAACAAAACTCTCAATCGCTTCTTTTACTTCTTTAAAGCTTAACTTGTCTTTAAAAACATAAGGAGCCAAAAAAGTATCAAAACTACTAAACGCTTGAGCTCCAGCCCATTCGCTTTGAAGTATTCCTAAAAAATTAGCCATTTGCCCAAGAGCACTTCTAAAATGATTTGGAGCTCTTGATTCAACTCTTCCTCTAACTCCATTAAACCCTTCATTTAAAAGATTTCTTAAACTCCAACCGGCACAATAAGGAGCCAAACAATCTAAATCGTGAATATGATAATCTCCATTTCTGTGTAAATTTCCCTCTTCTTTTGAATAAATCTTATCAAGCCAATAATTTGCAATAACTTTTCCAGCTGTATTGTTTATAAGACCAGCATGAGAATAACCGGTATTTGAATTTGCATTAATTCTCCAATCCTCTTTGTTAATATATTCTTCAATAGTCGTATTACAATTTATATAAGTTGCTTCTTTATCAAGGAGATTTTCTCTTTGAAGTTTATGAAGATGACGATAAAGCATAAAATTCTTCATAACGTCAAAATATCCATGTTTATAAAGAGTTTTTTCGATAATATCCTGAATTTCCTCAACTTCTGGAGTATCTATTTTTTTTACTACATCCATTACATCTTCAAAAACATTAACATCATACGCGATATTTGTAGCTTTAAAAGCTTTTTTTATTGCATCCTCAATTTTATAAGGAAAAAAATCCTGATAAGAACCATCTCTTTTTATTACTTTTTTCATTTAATCTCCTTGAAATATTTAAAAAATTATAAAACTATTTTCTTAAACTCTATTTAAAAGATAAAAGGAGTTTTTTTATCTAAATTGCGTAATTTAGGGGATTTTAAAAAACTTAAAAATGGCTTATTTTAACCTAAACCTCCGAAAAATCAGAGAAAAAAATTATAAAACTTTAAATTTAAATTTTTTTCCAGCCCACATCGGTTTAATATCTCCAACCATATAAGGAGCTATCCACTCTTCTTCTACTAATTTTACTTCTTTTTTCGGAACATCTATATTAAAGTTTTTCCTTGCATTATTGCTTATAAATTTTTGAAAACTTTCAATATCTCCATCAAAAAATTCAGCAAGTGCCGGAAGAATTACAGGAGCACTAAATATACCAGCCGCCCCTTTTAATTTATTTTTAATTGGATGAGGAGCAGAATCACTTCCAAACATAATTTTTGGATGTTTTTTTACAAACTTTTGAATTTCTTCTCTATCTTTTGGAGTTTTAAGAATTGGCTTACAAAAATAATGAGGATTTAACACTCCTCCTACTACATCATCAAGAGTCAAAAGCAAATGATGAAGGGTAACAGTAGCATAAAGATTTTCATATTCATCAAGAAGATATAATAAATCGGCTACTCCCACATGTTCCATTATAATTTTTAATTTCGGAAAATCACGAGCTAATTTTTCATAAACTACTTTAAATTCTCTTTCTCTATCAAGCACAAATCCATCACTCTCTCCATGAACGGATAAAGGAATATCCAATTCTTCCATAATTTCTAACACTGGATAAATTTTCTCTATGGATTTTACCCCATTTTCAGAATTAGTAGTAATTCCAGCGGGATATAATTTTATCGAAAAAATCTCTTCCGCCATTTCCAGAAGTTCATCTTCAGAATATTCTCTCATAAATAAAGTCATTAAAGGAGTAAAATCTTTAGAATTTTCAATAATTTCTTGTTTATAGTTTTTAAGTCTTTCTTTATTATCTACGGGTGGATTTAAATTTGGCATAACAACGGCAGCAGCAAATTGCTTTTGAGTATAAGGCAAAACGTCTTTTAAAATTTTACCTTCTCTTAAATGAAGATGCATATCAATTGGAGTATCAAGAATTATCATACTACGCCTTTTTTTAAAATTATAACACGAATTTAATATCCTTATGGTTTTGAAGTCTTTTAAAAAATTCGTTTCTTTCTTCTTCGCTTGTTACATATGCTTCAAACTTTTGAGAAAAATATTTACCATGCGCATTATTGTCCTCTACTTTTACTTCTTGATTATCTATACACTCTTTTACCGCTTGACGCATTTTTTCTTTATCTGTTCCAATAATCCTAAATCCCCACATTCTTGGATATTCTATTTTATTTTCTTTTTTTTCCATTTTAGACTCCTTATTTAATTTTCTTTAGTCTAATTATATCAAGTTTTAAAACTCTTTTCAATTTATTATATTTCTCTGACACCAATTTAAAAACAGGGGCATTAGCCCCTTATTACATAAAATAAACCATTGGAACAATAGTTGGATATTTTTTCGTTTTTCTAAAAACATGTTTTCTAATTACGTTTCTTAATTCATTTTCAAAAATTTTATTTTTTTCATATACATAATCTTTTGCATGATCTATATAATTTGTTAGCAATTCTTCCATCTCTTTTGCAAAAGCTTTATCATCTTTATCGGCAATAATTCCATAAGTAGAAACTCTTGGACGCCCTATTAATTTTTTATTTTGTTTATCAACTTGGGCTACAACCATAATAATACCCTCATTAGCTAACTTTTGTCTATCTATTACAACGTCGTTTTCAATTTGTTCGTTAATTTGATTGTCTATATAAATTTTTCCAACTTTTACATTTTTAACTTTTTTAACTCTTCTTGGAGTAATCTCCCATTGTTCTCCATCTTCCATAACGAAAATATTTTCTTCTGGAATTCCAACGCTCATTGCCGTTTCTTTATGTTTCATCAAATGATTAAATTCTCCATGCACCGGGAAAAAATATTTTGGTTTTACAAGCCTTAACATTAATTTTTGTTCTTCCTGAGAAGCATGACCACTTACATGTATTTCGCTAAAATCATGATACGCTACTTTTGCGCCTTTTTTCATCAAAAAGTTTATAAGTTGAGAAACGGTCGGCTCATTTCCAGGAATTGCTTTTGCTGAAATAATAATTTGATCGCCCTCTTTAATCTTAACGTGTCTATGCTCATCAATTGCCATTCTATATAAAGCCGACATACTCTCACCCTGAGAACCTGTAGTAATAATTAAAATTTCATGATCTTGATATTTACCAATTTCATGAGGCTCAATAAAAATATCGTTTGGAAGTTTTATATATCCAAGTTCCATTGCAACATTTAGGTTTTGTTCCATACTTCTTCCAATAATACAAACTTTTCTTCCAAATTTTATCCCAGTTTCTATTGCTTGATAAACTCTATGAATATTAGAAGAAAAGGTTGACATAATAACTCTTCCTTTTGTCCTCATAAACAAATCTTCAAATGTTTTCCCAACAACACTCTCACTTGGAGTAACTCCAGGCTTATAAGAATTAGTCGAATCGCTAAATAACGCTAAAACTCCCTTTTCTCCATAATAAGCAAGTCTGTGTAAATCAGGAGGATATCCATCAATTGGTGTATGATCTATCTTAAAATCTCCAGTATGAATAATAGTTCCAACAGGCGTTTGAATAGCAAGAGAAGAAGAATCAATTATTGAATGGGTCATATGAATCCATTCGACTTTAAAATCCCCTATTTGAATAGGCACTCTTTTTTTAACGCTTCTAAAATAACTCTTGTATTGATGCATTTTATGTTCTTTAAACTTATTTTCAATCATAGCAAGAGGGAGAGAAGTTCCATAAATTGGAAATTGCATCTCTTTAAAAAGATACGGAACAGCCCCAATATGATCCTCATGACCATGAGTAATTACTAACCCTTTAATTTTATGACGAATTTCTCTTAAATAACTAAAATCTGGAATTAAAATATCAACTCCATGCATATCTTCGCTTGGAAAGCTCATTCCGCAATCTATAATGATTGCGCTATTTTCAGTCTCAAGCACAGCGCAGTTTCCGCCAATTTCATCAAGCCCTCCAAGGGGTGTAAATCTAATCCAAGATTTTGTATTGTGATCGATTTTGTTAAAACAAGAAAGCCTATTTTTATGAATTTTTTCATTTTCGCTAAACGCCTTGTTTAAATCTTTAAACCATACAAAATTTTTAGGATCTATTTTCTTTTGATTTTTTACTTTCGATTGAAGTTGAAATTTTGTTTTCTCTTTTAAATTTTCTTCGACAGTATTTTTAATTGCTTCTTGAAGATTTACTTCTTTTTCCATGCTCACTCCTTTCCTTTAGCGCAGAAAAGAGCCGGAAAAAAGTAGAGATATCAACTTGATGAGGACGCACTGTATCTACAAGCCCAAATTCATTAGGCTCAAATTTATAAGCAGATAAATTCTTTTTTAATGTTTTTCGAGGATTAGCAAAAGCTTTTTTTAAAAACTTTGCAAAGTCCTCATCAAAACTTTCTTTGAATTTAGAAAAGCTAATTACCGTACTCATAACTTTTGGAGCCGGTACAAACGCACCCGGAGGAATATCAAATTTTTTTTCAACTTTTGCTACGCCTTGAGCTAAAATAGCTAAACTTCCATAATTTCTATCTCCGGGTTTTGCCAAAAATTTATCTGCTACTTCTTTTTGAATTAAAACCAAAATATTTTTTGCGTTTTTATCTTTTAACGCTTTTAAAATAATATTTGTTGCAATATAATATGGCAAATTTGCAATCAAATCATAATCTTCATTTGCAAGCGAATCTTGCCAAATATTCAGTACATCTTCACAAATTAAATCTAAATTAGGAAATTTCTTTTTTAAAATTTCACACAGATCTTTATCTATTTCAATTGCCGTAACTCTTCTTTTTTCCAGCAACTTTTCTGTTAAATCGCCTAAGCCAGGCCCAATTTCTATTACCAAATTATTGGTATTGGGCATCGCTTGGGCGATCTTTTCCAAATAATACTTATCTTTTAAAAAATTTTGCCCAAATTTTTTCTTTGCCTTGATTATAGCATATCCTTTATTAAAAAGTAAATAGTATGGTAAAATTATATCAAAAATAGGAAGCCAAAGATGGAGTACTTTGCCAAAAGAATTATTCCTTGTTTAGATGTAAAAAACGGAAAAGTGGTTAAAGGAGTAAATTTTATAGGTCTTAAAGACGTAGGAGATCCAGTAGAAGCAGCTATTAGATATAATGAAGAAGGAGCCGATGAATTAACATTTTTAGACATAAACGCAAGCTATGAAGGACGAAAACCTATCGTTGAAGTAATAAAAAGAGTAGCAAAAGAAGTTTTTATTCCTTTAACCGTTGGAGGAGGCATTTCAACTCTTAATCATATTTATGAACTTTTAAACGTAGGATGTGATAAAGTTAGCATTAATTCAGCGGCCGTAAAAAACCCTGAATTTATAAATGAAGCAAGCAAAAGATTTGGAAGTTCTACAATTGTAGTTGCAATTGACGTTAAAAAAGTAGCTCCAAATAAATGGAACGTATTTATAAAAGGAGGAAGAGAAGATACTGGAATTGATGCAATTAAATGGGCTAAAGAAGTAGTTGATAGAGGAGCTGGAGAAATTCTTTTAACTTCAATGGATGCCGATGGTACAAAAGCAGGATTTGATATTGAAATTACTCAAAAAATTTCAAAACTCGTTCACGTACCAGTAATTGCAAGCGGAGGAGCTGGAAAAATGGAACATTTTAAAGAAGTTTTTCAACACAACGCCGATGCAGCTCTTGCAGCAAGTATCTTTCATTTTAGAGAAATTGATATAATGGAGCTTAAAAAATATTTAAAAGATAACGGCATTAGTGTAAGGTTATAAATGAAAAAAATAATTATTTTTTTTGCGATAGCTCTTTTTGCTTTTGAAGTTGAATTTATAAAAATTTATAAAAAATACATCATTCCAAATCAAGAAGCTATATTTATTCAAACAAAAAAAAACGATTTAACTTTTCCTTTTAAATACATAAAAACAAAAAACGGCTATATTTTAATAGGAGATATCAATGAAATAAATACATGGCTTGAAAATGAATTTTACGCTCCAAATAATACAACTTTTAAAGAAATAAAAATAGCTATTATCGATATGGACAAAATTCAATACGAAATTATTCAAAAAATAAAAAACATCTATAAAACATGTAAAATTAAAAAATTTATTTTTCTAACTCCAGACGAAGAAAAAATTATTACTAAACCAACTTACATAAAAGAAAAATTTAAAATAATTTTAGATTGTAATTAAAGTTTCACGTGAAACGAATAGGGAAAAAATGAAAATAGAAATTATAAGTTCAGGAAATAAAGAAATTTTTAACTTTGCTACACCAATTGGAATTGGATTAGTAGAAAGTGCAATAAATTTAACTAAACTTTGCTTATTCGATAAGCCTGATTTAATAATTTTTATAGGAACCGCTGGAAGTTATGGAAACTTTAAAATTTTTGATATTGTAGAATCTCAAGCAGCATCAAATATTGAACATTGTTTAATCCAAAAAAAATGTTACACTCCTATTAATAATATTATCGTTTCACGTGAAACGCCAATTGTAAACTCCTCAAACTATATTACAACAGATCCATTAATTTCAAAAGCATTCTTAAAATTAAACATAGAACTTGAAAATATGGAATTTTTTTCGGTTATGCAAGTTGCAAAAGAATTTAATGTTGCTGTTAAAGGAATTTTTATAGTTACAAATTATTGTAACGAAAAAGCTCATGAAGAGTATTTAAAAAACATTGATAAGGCAAAAAAAATTTTAATAAATTATTTAATAAGAAAAAATTACATAAAGGAAAACTATGGATAAAAAAATTTTTATGGATTACACAATAGATGAATTAGTAGAACTTGGAATTAAGCCAAAATTTAGAGCAAAACAAATATATCAATGGGTTTATAAAAAATATAAAGACAATTTCGATGAAATGACCAATATTCCAAAAGATTTAAGAGAAAAATTAAAAGAAGAATTTATAATAAATCCTTTAGAGCTAATTTCTCATGAAATATCAAAAGACGAAACCGAAAAATTTTTATTTAAAACTTACGATAATCATACTTTTGAAACGGTATTAATAAAAATGAAAGAAGGCAAATATACAGTTTGTGTTTCAACTCAAATTGGATGTAAAGTGGGATGTAAATTTTGCTTAACAGCAAAAGGAGGATTTGTTAGAAATTTAAGTGCTGGAGAAATTGTAGCACAAGTTTGGTTTATGAAAAAATTTAAAAATTTTCCAGAAAACAAAGCCTTAAATATAGTTTACATGGGAATGGGCGAACCTCTTGACAATTATAACAATTTAGTAAAAGCAATTAAGATCATCCAAGATGATAACGGACTTAATATTGGAGGGAGAAGACAAACTATTTCAACATCAGGTATAGCTCCAAAAATAGAAAAATTAGGTAAAGAAAATTTAGGAGTTAATTTGGCAATTTCGCTTCATGCAGTTGACGATAAATTAAGAGAAGAATTAATTCCGTTAAACAAAGCTTATAATATCAAAAGCGTAATTGAAGCTATTAAAAAATTTCCTATAGATAAAAGAAAAAAAGTAATGTTTGAATATTTAGTTATTAAAAACGTAAATGACGATTTAAATTCGGCAAAAAAATTAGTAAAACTATTAAATGGTATTCCAAGCAAAGTCAATTTAATTTATTTTAATCCATACCCAGGAAGTCCATACGAAAGACCTGATGAAGAAACCATGAAAAAATTTCAACGCTTTTTACTAGATAAAGGTATAACATGTACCATTAGAGAAAGTAAAGGAATTGATATTAGCGCAGCTTGCGGTCAATTAAGAGAAAAAGAATTAAATAAGGAAAAATAATGGCAGAACTTAAATATTTACCAGCAGGAATAAGATTACATTTAAAAGAAATTTTTTATAAAATCACTGAGGATTTAACAAAGTATTATTATTTTCACTTCAAAGATATACCAACTGGCTTAAAAGCAGAAAAACTATTAAAAAAACACAACATTAAATCAATTCCAGTTCCAAATGAAATTTTTAAAGACTGCGGAGTTGCTATACTAACCAAAGACAAAGAAGAAATAAAAAGAATATTAAAAAAAAATAAAATAGAATTTGAAATTTGGATATACGAAAATGGATTTAAAAAAATAGAAGGAGATATAACGAAAGTTAGTTGTAAAATTTAATGTTAGCTCTATTTTTCAATTTTTCAAAATAATTTTTTAGTATCTCTTCTCTTTTTTGAGCCAATAGTTTATTGTAAATAATATCTTTAACTTCATCATAAGGTAAAACAACTTTTGAATCTTTTCTTGCAACATAATACATCAAATATCCCATTCCATCATTTATTATAGGAGTAAATTCCCCTACTTTAGTATTTTTAAACAAAAACATCAAACGCTTTGGCAACTCATTATAAGAATAAACTTTAGTTTTTACCGAAACTTTTTCGTTTGATAAAGGGTTTTGTCTAATTTTTTGTAAAATTTGAGGATTATTTGCCCTATATTCAGTTACTTGAATAGTTTTAAAAACGCTAAACTCGTCTTTATGATTCTCATAATAAGTTTTCATTTCTTCTTCGGAAACTTTCAGTTTCGAATTAATTATTTGGGCAAATAACTTTTGTTTTTGAAGATTTTCTCTTAATTGTTTTTTAAATTGTTCTAATTCTCCTCTTTGTTGTAAAATTCTTTTAAATTCAAAAAGACTTAATCCATTTTTAGAAGCAATTTTCTCCATTGAATTTTCAATATCAAATTCATCAACTTCTATTCCTCTTTTTTTCAATTCCTCTTTCAAAATTTTTTGATCTATTAAATAATTTAAAGCTTGATTTTTTGAAAGATGAAGCATTTTTTGAGTTTTTTGAAGTTCATATGAAGTAATAGGTTCATTATTTACGCTTGCTATTACCATATCAACAATTTTAGCATTAAGTAAAACGGCTAAAAACAAAATTATTTTTTTCATTTAAAATCCTTCTCTAATAATAGTTAATTTTTCTATTAAAAAATTATATGTATCTTCTCCTACTAATTTTTTAATTTTTTCATCATTATATTCAAGCGCAATATCTTCAGCTTGTTTTAATATTTCATATCCTTTATTAGTTAATTTTATTTTATAAGATTTTTTATTAACACTTTCTTTTTCAATTAAATCCTTTTTTAATAAAGCATTTACAATACGAGTAATATTTGCCTTATCTCTTCTAAGAAATTTTGCTATTTCGCTTGGAGTTAATTTTTTATATTCTTCTAACAATTTCATTACGGTATACTGCTCAGAACTTATATTAAATTCTTTAAGAGAATTATTAAAATGTTTCCGCAAAGTATTTAAAGTAGTAGTTAAAGCAAAACCTAAAGAATTTTGAGTAGTTATTTTCATACGAATCCTTAATTTTTTAAAGCAATTATACAAAAAAATTATTTAGCGATGTAAATTTAAAGCAACATCATAAATCACAGCATCAAAAGTATGCTTAACTTTACCTTTAAAATATAAAATACCATCTTTTAATTTAATCTGAAGTTCTTCTTTACTTTTTGGATAAACTTTTATACTATCCTTTGCTTTATTAAAATCTCTTGCTACTAAAAAACTTGCACACATTCCAGTCCCACATGCCAAAGTTTCATCCTCAACCCCTCTTTCGTAAGTTCTTACAAACAACTTATCATCTATAACTTCAGCCCAATTTACATTTGCGTTATATTTTTCCCTTAAATTTCTTGCCAATTCTTTATCAAACTTATCGATATTTTCAAAAATCACAATATGTGGTACTCCTGTATCATAAATTTTAAATTTTTTCCCAAAATCTTCAAATTCGCCTATAAATTTATAAGGAGTAAGCTGACTTTCTACAAAATCTCCTTCAACCTCAGCCTCTATAACTCCAGCTTTAGTTAAGAACTTCATTTTCTTAGAAGCTAAATCATTTTTATACGCATAATAAGCAGCCGCCCTACTTCCATTTCCACACATATTAGCTTCGCTTCCATCAGCATTATAAAACTGCCATTCAAAATCATATTCGTTATGGGGCAAAATAACAATCAATCCATCAGCCCCTACTCCATTTTGTCTATTACAAAGTTTTTTAGCAAGTTCGCTTCTATCCTTTTTTTTAAAAGAATGAAAAATAATAAAATCATTTCCACTTGCTGAATATTTAGAAACTATCATCAAAAAACCTTTTTTTAAAGTTTATTGTATAATTATACAAAAAAAG
>JAMORJ010000004.1 GCA_027063595.1 Nautiliaceae bacterium
GTTTGTTTTTTTACAATTCTTTTTGTGAAGATTTTTAAAACCATTTCGATTAAAAAAGATATTAAAAAAGCGCCAATTAAGTAAATTATAATTTTTTCGTTTTTGCTGGAATAGTAATAAATACTAACTATGCTAATAAAACTCATTAATAAAAAGGCTAAAAAAATTAAAAATTTGTTTGCTTTGGTTTGATTTGTTAATTTTAAATGACCTAAATGCACGAGGGCTTGAATTATTAAGACGTTTAAAGCAGCAACTGTCGTGATTTCGTTTAAGTTTAAAAATATAATCATTGGAATAATTAAAATAGCCGAAATTATTAATCCTTCATATGAATGCCAAACGTTATATTCGTAAATTGCTGGTAATTCTCCTTTTTTTGCTAGTGTATAGCTAATTTCGGTTGCTGCATATAAAGTAGCGTTTATAGCGGTAGTAGCGGATATAAGAGCTACTATAGCCATTATTTTAAAACCGATTTCTCCAAAAATCGGCTTTGCGGCAACTGCAAGCGCGTAATCTTTTGCTTTTATTATTTCTTCTAAAGGTAAGTTTCCAATTACGGCAATGCTTATACTTACGTAAAGTAATGTAACTATTCCAATTGCAATGAACATTGCTTTAATTATTGTTTTTTGGGGATTTTCCATGTCTTCTATAGTGTTTGTAATTACGCTATATCCTTGATAAGCAAAAAAGGTTAAGGCTACGGCAAAAAAAATATTTATAGGATTTGGGGAGTCTTTTAAAAGATATTGAGGGTTTATGTTTATTAGGGCTACTATTGTAAAAATGATAAGAGCAATGAGTTTAATTGCTACTATTATATTTTCGCTTTTTGCAACTATTGAAGCTCCAAATAAATTGATAATAGTAAAAAACAAAATTACTCCGATTGCAAATAAATTTATGATAAAGGTAGAGTTATATCCAAAAAGTCTTGCTCCATATTCTCCAAAACTTTTTGCTACCGCCGCAAGCGTAATTAATTGAGCAAAATAAAATAATACGCTAAGAGCTCCTGAGAAGCTATTTTCTCCATATTCTTGAACAAGATATTCTATGATTCCTCCTCTACTTGGAAATCGTAGAGCAAGCTTGGCAAGAGAATATCCGCTAAGAAGTGCTATGATTCCTCCAATTATAAAAGATATCCATACTAAATTTCCAGCAATGCTTCCAGCAAGTCCAATTACTATAAAAATTCCAACTCCTACCATGCATCCAATACCAAGCATTGCAGCAGAGAAGGTATTAAATGCTTTTTTTTCCATTTTATCCCTTTAGTTTTAAATAAAACATATAAAATATTCCGGCTAAAATTCCTCCAAATATTCCGGCTAAAATATCATCGCCCATAACGCCTAAAGCTCCTTTTGCTTTTTTATCGATTTTGCCAATAATTGATGGTTTCCATATGTCTAAAATTCTAAAAGCTAAAAACGCAAAAAAAAGTTTTATTAGTGTATCTTGTTTTAAATTGCCAAGTAGTCCTATTGTAATTAATACTCCAGCTATTTCATCTATTACTATTCTTTTATCGTCGTGAATGTTGTAAATTTTTTCGTATTCTTCAACAAATTTAAATCCAATTATGCTAAAGAGTATAGCAATTAACATTATGGTTAAATTTGGATTTGGAAAGTATAAAATTACGAAATAAGCAATAATTACTCCAACTATGCTCCCCCATGTGCCAGGAGCTTTTGGTAAGAGCCCAGAAAAAAAACCTGTTATTAAAAACCATTTGAATTTATTAAATTTTTCCATTATTTTCTCCTATGTAAGTGAACTTGTTTGATATAGTTTCATTAAGGCAATATAAAAATCTTCTTCGCTACTTTCTTCGATTAAACCTTTATTTGGTGAAATATCATAATATAGTTTTTGTAAGTTTTTAAATCTATTTGGAAACATATGAGCTAAATATTTTGCACTTATTTCTTTTCTCATTAAGATTGTTGGAGGCATAAGACCGGTTTTTATAAGTTCAAATATTGAATCGCTATGATAGCTTATGTGATGATGGCTTCCGTGAGGACAAGAATTTATACTAACTATTGTTTTACATTGTTCGCAATATACGTATTCGGTAATGGTTTCTACTTCTATTTCTAAATCCATGCTATCAAAAATGCTTTTTAAATGATCGGCTTCGTAATATATTCCTAATCCTTTGTGGGTTTGACCTATTATAAATTTATTGCATCCAAAATTTTTTGCAATCATCGCATCTAAAATAGCTTCGTTTACTCCTGAAAAAATGTATGTATTTAAGAGGGGTACGATTACTATTTTATCTTTTTGAAAATAATTTTCTACTAAGTATTTTAGGGCTTCATATCTTAATTTATAAGGTATTTCGTCTTCTTGAATGTTTTTTATTAAAAAAATTACAAGCAAGTCGTTTTTTTCAATTGCGCCTCTCATGATTCTTTCATGCACTCTATGAATTGGTTTTGCGTGCATTGTCATTCCAACTATATTTTTTAAATTTTTCGTTTTTTCTTTTACAAAGTCAAGTTGTTTTTTTATGCCTGTATCTTCGACCCAAAATTCTCCTGCTATTGCAAATTTTCCAAGTCTTTTTAGTGTTTTTTTAACTTGTGGATAATTTTTGCTATCGGTTGTTCCATAAATAGTTTTTATCCTTTCAAAAGGATCAATTTCAAAGATTTCTTCTACATTTACTTCTCCAACCTTTTTACCTTCAAAGAATAGTTCTATTTTTTTTGGATTGCTTTTTAAAACTTCTTCGTTTCTTTTTCCAGCAGGAGCTAAAATGAATGAAAAGGGAATAGGTTTATTTTTGTATTTTTTTTGAGTGTCGGCTATTTTTGCTTCTTTTTGATTCATAAGTTTATCAATTGGGCTAAGTAATCCTGCCTGAACCATACTTAATGTAATCCAAGCTTCTTTGTCGATAAAAATTTTATTTTTGCTTGAAGATGCCATATTTTTTCCTTTTTTCCCATAAGCTTTTTCTACTAATTCCAAGTTTTTTGCTAAGCTCCGTATCAGGAAATTTGTGTTGATGAGTTTGAATAATGAATTTGATGTATTCTTCAATAGTTAAGATTTCATCTTCAAAAAAGCTTTTTGTAGTGGCTTCAAATTCTATGAACTTAAAGTCGGATTCGTAATTTTTTGGGAGTAGAATAATAGTTTTGTATTTAGAGAGAAATTCTAAAATGTTTTTATCTTTTACTTTTTCAAAATTTAAGCACAAATACACTTTATTTGGGCTAAATTCTTTCTTTGAAAAGTTTTGAAGGTCAATTATTTCAATTGGCATATTTTCTTTTTTTGATATTTCGTAGGCAAATTTTTCTATTGTTTTGTTTGGATGAGATTTTATAAAAATTGGGAAAGAATATTTTGGAATTTCAAGTTCTATGTCCCTAAATACAAAATTTAAGAAGTTTTCAAGGGATTTTACTTTTTCTTTTAAAGAATAATATTCTTGTAAATGAAGAATTTTTCTTATTAGTTCTTCAATCGTAAATGGTTTTTGTAAATAATCATCTGCTCCAAGTTTTATTGGTTGAGTTACGCTTGAATAAGTTACGAATGGGGCAAGAAGAATAATGATTTTTTCTTTTTTTTCTTCTATTAATTGATTTAAGTTTCCTTGGAGATTAGTATTTATTAAAAAAACGTCTGCTTCTTTATCTAAAACTTCGGAATATGAGCCATATATTTCGCAATTTGCCTTTAGTTTTTCTGTTAAATTGTTTTGAATGCTTTGAGCAAGATATATTTCATTTTCTACTATGATAATCTTCATACCAATCCTTATATTTTAAATTTGCTGTGCTAATTACCGCTATTCCTTCACCTCTTCCAATAAATCCCATCTTTTCGTTGGTCGTGGCTTTTACGTTTACCGGAGCATTTAATAATTTTGAGAGATTTTTTTGAATTTTTGTTTTGTAGTCTTTTAGTTTTGGTTTTTCGGCTATAATTGAAATGTCAGCGTTTATTATCTCATATCCTGTTTTTGTCAAAAGATTTTTAACATATTCAAGAAGTTTTGTTGAATCTATGTTTTTATATTTTTCATCGATATCTGGAAAAAATTCTCCAATATCTCCAAATCCGGCAGCTCCCAAAAGAGCGTCTATTAAGCTATGAATTACTACATCCCCATCGCTATGTGCTTTTAATCCATAATCTACATCAATTTCAACTCCTCCAAGAATCATTTTTTTATTTTTTTCAAATTTATGAGTATCGTATCCGTTACCGGTTAAAATTATATTTGAAGGTTTTTTTAGACAAGGTAAGTTTAAATCTTTAAAGTAGGTAATTTTTTTACTTTCCTCACTTCCTAATATATATGTAATTTTGCCGTTTATGGCTTCAATTGCCGCTCTTTCATCGGTAAAGAGTTGATTTGTTTTTAGAGCTTTTTTTAGAATGGAAGTTTTGCTAAGTTGAGGAGTTTGGATAAGTCTTACTTTATCTCTATTAATTGTTTTGTTTTCGTAAACTACTGTATCGACGGGTTTTAAAAATGGAGCTATACAATCGTAATCTTTAATGTTTTGAATTAAGTTTAATATAATCTCTTTTGGAACACAAGGTCTTGCTACATCCGTTATCATAACGTATTTGGTATTTACTCTTTCAAGAGCGTTAATTAAGCTAAGTTGTCTTTCTTTGTCTCCTTTTACTATTTCGTAATTGCTTATTTTTTCATAAATCTTTTTTTCTTCTGGATTTGCTGTAATTATGGTTTTTTTAAAAGGATAAAAGGAATTTAATCTATCGGCTACAAATTGCCAAAGGGGTTTATTTTCTATTCTTATCCACTGTTTTTTTACTTCGTAATTAAATCTTGTGGAATTTCCGGCACTTAAGATTATTAAAGTTACATCCAAAATGTTTCCTTTTGTAAAAGTGTTACGATATTATACAAAAAAATGTTACTAATTTACATAAAAGTTTATTAAACGTATTTGTTTAATGGCATATAATTTTGAAAAAGCATTATTTAAGCTTTGTTTAAGCTTTTCTGGTTATATTCTGATAAACTTTTTTTAAAGGAAATAAATGAGAAAAGAATGGATTAAAAAAAGAAAAGATAAAGTTAAAACTCAAATGTATTATGCTAAAAAGGGAATTATTACCGAAGAAATAGAATATGTGGCAAAAAAGGAAAATCTTGATGCTGAATTTTTAAGAAAAGAAGTAGCACGAGGAAGATGTATTATTCCAGCAAATATAAATCATACTCATCTTGAACCAATGGCGATAGGAAGAGTTACAAAGACTAAAGTAAATGCAAATATTGGCGCAAGTGCTTTGGCAAGCAATGTAGAAGAAGAAGTAAAAAAACTTAAAACCGCTATAAAATATGGAGCTGATACGGTAATGGATTTAAGCGCTGGAGCAAAAAATATGGATGAAATTAGAGAAGCTATAATTAAAGCAAGTTCTGTGCCAATTGGAACAGTTCCTATGTATCAGATAATAGATGAAATAGGAGATGTGGAAAAATTAACATATGATGATATTTTAAGGGTTCTTGAAAAACAAGCAAAACAAGGAGTTAGTTATTTTACCATTCATGCGGGATTACTTCTTAGACATATGCCGTTAGTTGCAAAAAGAAAAATGGGGATTGTCTCAAGAGGAGGAAGTTTAACAGCAAGTTGGATGCTAAAACATCATAAAGAAAATCCGTTTTATACGATTTTTGATGAGATACTTGAAATTTGTAGAGAATATGATGTATCTTTGAGTCTTGGAGATTCTTTAAGACCTGGGTGTTTGTATGATGCAAGCGATAAGGCTCAACTTGAAGAATTGAAAGTTCTTGGAGAATTAACTCTTAGAGCTTGGGATAAAGACGTTCAAGTAATGATAGAAGGTCCTGGACATGTGCCAATCAATGAGATTGAAAGAAATGTAAAATTAGAACAAGTATATTGTCATGAAGCTCCTTTTTATGTATTGGGTCCGCTTGTGCTTGATATTGGAGCTGGATATGATCATATAGGAAGCGCAATTGGTGCGGCTATGGCTGCTTGGTATGGTGTTAGTATGTTATGTTATGTTACGCCAAAAGAGCATTTGGGATTACCAAACGAGCAAGACGTAAGAGAAGGAATGATGGCTTATAAAATTGCGGCTCATGCTGCAGATATTGCAAGAAAGATTCCTGGAGCAAGACGTAGAGATGATGAAATGAGCGATGCAAGATATCATTTTGATTGGAATCGTCAATTTGAACTTGCCCTTGATCCAGAAAGAGCAAGAGAGTATCACGATGAAACTTTACCGCAAGAAGTTTTTAAAGAAGCTGAATTTTGTTCTATGTGCGGTCCAAAATTTTGTTCTTATAAAGTAACTCAGGAAAGTTTAGCAAACTTTGATTGGGAGGAATTTAAAAAAGAAGCTATTAAAAAAATGAAAAAATAACATTTAATGAAGTGGTTTGAAAAACGAAATTTTTAAAGGTTTAAAACTTTTAAGAAATTTTTAAAATGTATTGACAAAAACAAAAAAAAGTAATATAAAGCAAAAAAACTAAGGAGTTAAAGTGAAAGAAAAAATTAAAGAAGCGTTAAAAAATGTAATTTATCCTGGCTTTAAAAAAAGCGTAGTCGATTTTGGTTTTGTAAAAGATATAGAAATTAGCGAAGATGGAAAAAAAGCGATTATTACTTATCAAATTCCTTCAACAGATGATGAAGTGGCTCAAAGATTAAACGATACTACGATTGATGAATTAAGAAAAATTGGGATTGAGGCTAATGTTAATATTATTAGACCTAAAAAGCCAAGAGAGACAAGTTCTAGGGGCGTTAATAAGATGCCTACAGTTAAAAGTTTTGTAATGGTAAGTTCTGGAAAAGGAGGAGTAGGAAAATCTACAACAGCTGTAAATTTGGCTCTTGCTTTGGCAAAAGAAGGTAAGAAAGTAGGAATTCTTGATGGAGATATTTACGGACCAAATGTAGCAAGAATGCTTGGAATGCAAGATAGAAAGCCTGAAGTTGTTGGAAATAAAGTAAAACCTTTTGAAAATTATGGAATAAAATTTATGTCTATGGCAAATTTATTGCCAGAAGGTAAGGCTTTAATGTGGAGAGGCGCTATGCTTGTAAAAGCGCTTCAGCAATTTATGGAAGATGTTGATTGGGGTGAACTTGATATTTTAGTAATTGACATGCCTCCTGGAACTGGTGACGCTCAAATGACAATGGCGCAACAAGTGCCGGTAACAGCTGGAGTTGCCGTAACTACTCCTCAAACTGTTGCAGTAGATGATGCAAAAAGAAGTCTTGATATGTTTAAACAACTTCATATTCCAATTGCTGGAATTATTGAAAATATGAGCGGATTTATTTGTCCAAATTGCGGAATAGAATATGATATTTTCGGAAAAGGGGCCGCTTCAACTCTTGCTAAAGAATATAATACGAAAGTTTTAGCTCAAATTCCAATTGAACCTGAAATTAGAGAAGGCGGAGATATTGGAAAACCAATTGTTATATCAAAACCTGATAGCGAAAGCGCAAAAAGATTTAAAAAAGCAGCAAAAGAGCTTATTGAATTTATAGATTATGTGCTGGCTGAAGATTTATCCGGCAATGAAATGATACAGCCAGTTTATGGAGTAAATGGCGCACCGAGTGCGTGTAGTGTAAGATAAGGGGATTATTCCCCAAATTCTATTATTTTAAGAGTAGAGTTAATATAATCTTTATTTGGCGGAATAATTTTTTTCATTTTTAAATAGCTATTTTTTTCTACGATATTTTTTAAAAATTCATAGTCGTATTTTGGAGAATTTATTGTAGCAAATAAAATTCCTCCTTCTTTTAGATGTTTAGTAGTTTTTTTAATTAGTTTTTCATAATCTTTGTTTATGTCAAATCCTCCTTTTTGAAAACTTGGAGGGTCTATAATAATTATGTCATAAAGTAATTTTTTGTAGTTTGATTTTAAAGCGTTATGTTGAAGAAACGAGATGTTTTTGGTGGATAAATTATTAATTTGATGGTTTATTAACCCAGTTTTTAATACGCTTTTATTCATGTCTATATTTACTATTCGTTTTGCTCCTCCTCTTCTTGAAAACATGGAAAAACCGCAAGTGTAGCTAAAAAGATTTAAAATCGTTTTGTTCTTGCTAATTTGCTCTATATAACTTCTAAGAGGTTTTATGTCTCCAAAATATCCTATGTTTTGGTTAAAGAGATTTAGTTTGAATTTTATTTTATTTTCTATTGCAAAGATTTTATTTGGAATTTTTCCAACTATTGCAAGTGTTTCGTTTTTGTATCTTCTTTTTAAAATTATGTTTTTGTGGTGAGTTTTGGAAATGTAATTTTTTAGATAATTGATAAAAGGAGTTTCTTCTTTTTTTTCATAAAATTCGATTAAAATACTATCTTCTATACTATCAATTGTTAAAAAAGGATAAGTTTTTTCTCCTCTTCCATGATATAATCTTTTAAATTCTTGTGAAGTGTATGGTTTTAAATTTAGCAACTATCTTCCTTTTTGAGTATTATTATAAAAAAAATTAAGGGTAAAAATGTATAAAATTAAATTAAAGCAAGGAAACGTTGTATTGGAAGATGCTGATTTTATAGTAAATCCTTCAAATACTTCTCTTTTGCTTGGAAGTGGCGTATCTCATGCTTTTAGGATGCATTGCGGAAATGAACTTCAAAAAGAGATGAAAAAATACGCGCCGATTAAGAAAAATGAAGTCGTAATTACTCCTTCTTTTGCCGATAATTTTAAGTATGCTTTACATGTAGCGATTATGGATTATAGTGTTAGCAATCCTTTTCCAACATACGATGATATAAAAAAGGCTTTAGAAAACATTGAAAAAATCATTAAAAAATATGCTCCTTGCAAAATGGCTATTCCTCTTATGGGAACTGGGGTTGGTGGTCTTGATAAAGAGAAAGTTGCTAAAATTTATAAAGATTTTTTTAAAAGGAAGGTCGATTTTGATTGCGAAGTAATTATTTATGGATATTCCAAGGAAGATTACGAATTATTAAAAAAAGTTTTTAAAAGAAACGTTCTTAAAATTTTTACGACTTCTCGTCAAATTAGGACGTGGCTTGAAAATAAAGATAACCAATTTATCGATAAACATTATACTCTTGGAGAGTTTTTACAAAAAATTATTATAGTAGATGGTAAAAAATTTATTGATAAAGATTTGAGGAAAAAGTATCTTTTTGAGGCGATTAAAGAAGTAGATGTGGAGAAATTGGGGATTAATAAAGATTTTTTATATTTTTTTGACGATAGTGAATTTATATTTGATTTTTTTAATGAATTATTTTTAGAAAAAGTGGATATCAATACCGTGAAGCTAAACGATGTTTATCTTGATTATGATGAACATTTAACTATCCTTGAAGAAATTTTAAAAAATTATAAATCTTTGCTTGAGAGAGATGGATATATTGATAAGTTTTTAATAGAAGATTTTAGAATAAATGAAGGATTGTTGGAAGATATCGATAAAATAGAAATGAGGCTTGATGGATATTTAAGTCGTTTTGATATTGAAGTGTTAAGTAAAATTAATAAAGATGTTTATATAACTTTTGAAACCGATAAATTTAATTTGCCGCTTCTTGAAAAATCTTTAAAATTAAAATTAAAGTCTAATATGGTTTATGAATATAAGCTAAAAGGAGATGTAAGAGAAATTAGAAAAATACAAAATGAGCCTGAAATAGAAGTGGGGTATGTAAGTGATAGGATTAATCAAATAAATTATGTTTTTGCAAAAATAATGGAGTTTTATAAAAGCGGGATAAAACCAGAAAAAATTGCCGTAATTTTGCCTGATGAAGAATTTAGCGAATTTTTAAAACTTTTTGATGAGAAGAAAAATTTAAATTTTGCAATGGGAGAGAGTTTTACGAAAAGTAATCTTTATATAAAATTAAAATCTATCTTTGAATATTTAAGCGGTGATGAAGAGGCTTTGGGTAAATGCGAAGATTTAATTAATGAATTTGAAGAGCTTGATTTAATTGAATTTATAAAAAAAATTGCTAGCAATAAAGAATTAAGGGTTATTGAGGAGGAGCTTTTTAAAATAGAAAAATTTAGGGAATTTTTTAAAGAAAAAAAAGAGTTTTTATATTTTATTTTAGAAAGATTAAAAAGGCTTAAATTTGATGATGTTTATAGTGGGCTTGTAACTTGTATGGGAGTGCTTGAGAGTAGAGGAATGGAGTTTGATGGAGTTATTATTTTGGATTTTAACGAAGGGATAGTTCCAAATGTAAGTGATAGCGATTTGTTTTTAAATACTTTTGTTAGACAAAAATCCTCTCTTCCAACGAGAATGGATAAAGAAAATCTTCAAAAACATTATTATTATCAGCTTATAAAAAAAGCAAAGAGAGTAGCTATCTCTTTTACTAACAATGAAGAGAATTCACCAAGTAGATTTTTATATGATTTGATGCCCGAGCTAAAAAACTTAGTAAATATAGATGAAAAATATAAAACCGTAATAGAGTTTAAAAAAGAAAAAGAAATTGCAAAATATGATGAAAAATTTAAAGTTAAATTTCCTTTGTATCCTACTTATCTTAAAATGCTAATGGAATGTCCAAAAAAATATTATTTTAATAAGATTTTGGAAATTGTAAATGAAGAAGAGGATGAAGATGAGTTTTTTGGAAATATTTTTCATGAATCAATGAAAGAAGTTATAAAAAATAAGGATAGAATTAGTAGTATTGATGATTATTATTCTTTTTTGATTGGTGAAATAACAAAAAGAATTTCGGATAAAAAATTACTTTTTGATGTATTTGTTAAATGGGATGAGAAGATAAGAGAATTTACGAAAAAAGATTTTGAAGAGATGAAATATTCAAAAACTTTGCCTGAAAAGACTATTAAATTTAATTACCAAGGATTTGAGCTTATGGCAAGAGTTGATAGGATTGATTTAAAAGAAAATGAAGTCGTTTTAATTGATTATAAAACTTCAAAAACTATAAAAGATGATGAAAAATATCCTTATGAACTACAAACCACTTTTTATTATTTATGGGCAAAGGAAAATTTTAAAGATAAAAAAATAAAAGTTGTAATTTGGGATATTTATAATAAAGAACTCGTTGATGCTAACATTAAAGTTGAAATTTTAAATAAAGTTCTTAAAAATTTGCCAACCTCTACAAAAGAAGCCGAGGATATAGTATATGAGGTAGAGGGTAAGGAAAAAATAAAAAAAGCAAGTGATATATGTAGATATTGTGAATATAAAATTGCTTGTGGGAGAGACGAATGAAAAGATTATTGGCGGTTAAAGCTAGTGCTGGAAGCGGTAAAACTTTTAGGTTGGCAAATAGATATATTTCGCTTTTAAATATGGATTCTACGGTAAATATCATAGCAATTACTTTTACGAATAAAGCTGCAAACGAAATGAAAGAGAGAATAGTTAAATTTTTAAGAGAGCTTGGAAGAGATGAGAATGTAATTAGTATGGTTTGCAATGAAATTAAAATAAGTAAAAAAGAACTTTTAAAAAGAAAAAATGAACTGCTTGATAAGTTCTTAAAAGGAGATATAAATATTCAAACAATCGATTCTTTTATTAATAAAATTCTTAGAAAATTTAGTTATTTTGCTGGAATTAAGAGTAATTTTAGCGTTGGAGAAATTAATAGAGAAAATGTATTTAATTTATTTTTAAAAAATTTAGACGAAGTTGAATTTCAAAAATTAATAGAAATTGCAAAAAAAGAAGAAAAATTTACAAAATTAATAGATTTGTTTGAAGAACTTTATGAAAAAGATAAAGAACTTCAAAGCATAACTTTTACTCCAATAAAGAAGCCTAATGATACTAAAGCAAAAGATGCTTTTAGAAGATTAAAAGAATATATTTTAAATCATAGTCTTTCAAGCAATAGCGCAAAAAAAGCTATAGATATAAATTTTTATAACATACCTTATACCACTTGGTTTATAAAAGACGAATTAAAGCAATATAATTTTTTTAAGAAAAAAGGATTGTATCAAGAATGGTTTGAAGATGTGTTAGTTGAGCTTAAGAGTTTTTTTAAAGATTATTTTGCTTATTTAGAATATGAGTTTTTTAAAAACCTTTTTTATTTTTATGATAAATATAAGCAAATTAAATGGGAAATAAAAAAAGAAGAAAATTTATTTGATTTCAAAGATATTGAGCATTTGGTATATTTTCTTTTAAGAGAGGAGAACTTAAACAAAGACTTTTTATATTTTAGGCTTGATAGTAAAATAAATCATATTTTAATAGATGAATTTCAAGATACTTCCATTACCCAATGGGAGATTTTTGAACCTCTTGTAGATGAAATAAAAAGTGGAATAGGAAGAAAGGATTTTAGAAGTTTTTTTTATGTTGGAGATACGAAACAAGCAATTTATCGTTTTCGTGGAGGGCAAAAGGAGCTTTTTGATGAAGTGGCAAAAAAATATAAGCCTTTTGGATTGGAAGTTGAGAAACTTGAGACAAATTATAGAAGTGCTAGGAATATAGTTGAATTTGTAAATGAAAAATTTAGTTTAAATGAAAAAGCAAAAAATCAAGAAGAAGGATATGTAGAAGTTGACGAAATTACAAAAGAAAATGTTTTTGAGAAAGTTTATGAAAAGATTAAATTTTTAAACGAAAATGGAGTAAAAGATAAAGACATTGCCATACTTGTGTATAAAAACGAAGATATTTTAGATTTGAGCGAATTTTTAAGAGCTTGTGGTAAAAAAGTAGTAAGTGCTAAAAAAGCAAAAGTAATTTCGCAAAAAAGCGCAAAAGCCATAATTTCGCTTATGAAATATTTAAATAATCCAAAACTTAAAATAGAGAAATTAAATTTTCTTTCTTTAATTGGTAAAAAATGGGAAGAAGAAATTATTAATATAAAAATTGATAGACCCGTTTTAATGATAAAAGAAATTATTGATAAGTTTGATTTATTAGATGAAGCAAGTTTAAAGCTTTTGTATCATTCAAGAAAGTATGATACTCTTTTTGATTTTGTAAGAGAGATTAATTCATACGATGAAGAATTGCCTCTTAGCGAGTTTGATGGAATTACTATTATGACTATTCATAAAAGTAAGGGGCTTGAGTTTGATAATGTA
>JAMORJ010000005.1 GCA_027063595.1 Nautiliaceae bacterium
GAATTAATAATTAAAACATTTTTTGAATATAACAAAACAACAAGCACTAAAAATAAAATTTTCTTCACTTATATCCTTTTTTTACACAATTTTAACAAATTTCAGTTTTTTAAATACTAAAAAGTATATTTTAACCGACGCTTATATTTTTAACTTTTTTGAAGCGTTAAAAAATTTAAACTCTTGCTAAACAAGTGAATGCTCCTTTTTATAAAATTTGCTTTTTATCAAAAACAATGATATACTTACAATTCAATTTTATTGAAATTTACCAATCAGGAGGCTAACATGGCTTTGGATTCGGCGAAAAAAAGAGAAATTATCGCTAAATTCGGAAACAACGAAAATGATACTGGTTCTCCAGCAGTTCAAATCGCGCTTTTAACTGAGAGAATCAATCAAATTAACGAACATTTACAAAAACATAAACACGACCATTCAAGTAGACTTGGATTACTTAAACTTGTTGGTCAAAGAAAAAGATTAATGAGATATCTAAAGAAAAAAGATCATGACAGATATCTTCAAGTAATTACTGAACTTGGCTTAAGAGATAGGGCTTAATCCCTATCTAGAGCTTCTTTTTCCAATTTATCGAGTTCATCTTTAAACTTCAAATTCTTTGGCAATATATTTCCATGAAAATAATCAAAAAGGGCTTTATTTCTATTTTTATGATTCAAAACCAATCTAAATAATTCAAAAGACTTTTGTTTATCTTGTTCTATACTAAAATGTTCATTAAAAGCCATTAATGCAAAAAGCAAATCTTTTTGAGTAGATTTAGGATTTTTTGCAATTTTTATTAATTCGTCTATGCTTAATTTTTTAGAAATATTTTCTATAGCATCTTCTTTTTTTAACTTTGAAATTAAATATATTAGCAACAACCCAAATAAAAAAAAACCAAACAAATAAGCTATGTAAAAAAGAGCCGAAGAAGGCAAAAAATTTTCTAAAAAATCTAATTTATCCATCGAGCCTAATTAAAACCGATTTTTCATGTGCCGTTAATCCTTCCGTTCTTGCCAAAATAGCACACTCTCTTCCCATCTCTTCAATAGCTTTTTTAGAATAAGAAATAATTGAGCTTTTTTTCATAAATATTTCAACGTTTAAAGGAGAATAAAATTTAGCTGTTCCTCCTGTCGGCAAAGTATGATTTGGTCCTGCGATATAATCTCCAATCGGTTCTGGCGTATTTTCTCCAAGAAAAATAGCTCCAGCGTTTTTAATATAAGGCAATAATTCAAATGCATTAGCAGTTACAATTTCAAGATGTTCTGGAGCTATTTTATTCATTAAATCGATTGCTTCTTCAAGATCGTTAGTAACAATTATAGCTCCTCTATTTTCAATAGAAGCTCTTGCTATTTTTTCTCTTTCAAGCTCTTTTAAAAATTTTTCTATTTCAATGGCTACCACATCGGCAAGCTCTTTTGAAGGGGTTATAAGAATCGAGCTTGCCATTTCATCATGCTCTGCTTGAGAGAGCATATCAATTGCAATATATTTCGGTTTTGCCGTATTATCAGCTATTATTCCAATTTCGCTTGGTCCAGCTATCATATCGATATTAACTTCCCCATATACCAATTTTTTAGCAGTTGCCACAAAAATATTTCCAGGTCCCGTAATTACGTCTACTTTAGGAATACTTTCAGTTCCATACGCCAAAGCCGCAATCGCACTTGCCCCTCCTACTTTAAATGTTCTTGGAGAACCACAAATGTATAAAGCTGCTAAAAGCAATTCATTTGGCTTATTTTCAATTACGGGAGTAGTTACGATAATTTCATCAACTCCAGCTACGATTGCAGGAATTACATTCATAAGCAAAGAACTTGGATAAAAAGCCTTTCCACCAGGTACGTAAACTCCGGCTCTATTTACGGGAGTTACTTTTTGTCCAAGAATAGTTCCGTTTTTTTCAAAATCAATCCACGATTTTGGAAGTTGTTTTTGATGATAAGATTTAATTCTATCATAAGCTAAATGAAGAGCTTTTTTCAAATCTTTATCTAATTTTTTATATGCTTCTTCCATCTCTTCTTTTGATATTTCTAAATCGATATTATCTTTAGGCTCCCACTTATCAAATTTTTTAATATGTCTAAAAAGCGCTTTATTACCTTCTTTTTTTACTTCTTGTATAATTTCCCTAACAATACTCTCAACGTTTTCAATATCCAT
>JAMORJ010000006.1 GCA_027063595.1 Nautiliaceae bacterium
GTTTCCAAAATTACCGCTTGGAATTATTACATCTATTTTATCTTTTAAATTAATCTCTCCATTTTCAACAAGCTTTAAATAAGACCAAAAATGATAAATTATTTGAAAAATAATTCTTCCAAAATTTACTGAATTTGCAGCTGATAGTTTAATATTGTTTTCCTCTAAAATTTTTCTAAAATCTTCATCTTTTAAAAGAGTTTTTAAAGCGCTTTGCGCATCGTCAAAATCTCCTCTAATAGCAAGTACTTTTTCGTTTTTAGCTTCAGTAGTTACCATTTGAAGTCTTTGGACCTCGCTTGTTCCTTCATGAGGAAAAATACAAACTACTTTTATATTTTCTTTATTTTCAAACGTTTTTAAAGTAGCCGGTCCAGTATCTCCAGAAGTTGCCGCCATAATTAAATAATTTTCATCTCTTTTTTTAGCAAGTTCTGATAAAATAACTCCAAAAGGTTGAAGAGCCATATCTTTAAAAGCTCTCGTTGGACCATGCCAAAGTTCAGCTACGCTTAAATCACTTTTAACTTTTACAACTGGAACAACGTCATGATCATCAAAATTTCTTAAGTAAGTATAAAGAGCTTTATCTATTAAATCCTTATCGATATCGATTTTAAAAAGAGACAAAATCCCTTTTGCCACATGCCTATAAGTCTTTTCATCTTGAGGATCAAGATATCTAATTAAAAATCTTTCATCTACTTTTGGAAACTTCTCAGGCACATAAAGCCCCCCATTTAAAGCGGCAGGATTTAAAATTACTTCGCTAAAACTTTTTTTATCTAAAGTGCCTCTTGTTCCTATAAATTTCATATTTTAACCTTTTTTTTGTAAAATTTTATCAAAAAAGGCTCCTTAATGGAAAAAGAGAGAAACTTTGACAATCTAACTCAAGCCGACATAATCAAATTAATGCTTCAAAGCGCTCAACACATGGTAACAAGAGAAGAGTTAAAAATAGAAATCAAAGGTAGCGAAGATAGACTTAGCGAAAAAATAGATTTAGCCGAAAAAAGACTTAACGAAAAAATAGATTCAATAGAACAAAAATTAAATGAAAAAATCCAAATTCTCGATAAAAAAATAGATCTCGTAGAACAAAAACTAAACGAAAAAATTGAAACACTTGATAAAAAAATAGATTTAGTAGAAAAAAGGTTAAATGAAAAAATTGAAACACTTGATAAAAAAATAGATTTAGTAGAAAAAAGGCTAAACGAAAAAATTGAAATACTTGATAAAAAAATAGATTCAGTAGAAAAAAGGTTAAACGAAAAAATTGAAAAACTCGAAAAAAAAGTAGATAAAATAGATGCAAAATTCGATAGATTGACATGGTTGATAGTAGCTACGCTAATAGCTGTTTTTTTAAAGGATTATATCTTAAAAATTTTTAATTAAAGGCATATCTTGATACCTTTTCATATTCATAGTGACTATTCTTTACTTCATTCCTCAATAAAAATAAAAGATTTGGTAAAAAAAGCCAAAGAATATGGGTATACATCTCTTGGAATTACCGAAATTGATAATTTATTTAGCGCAATAGAATTTTACGAAACCTGTAAGAACAACAAAATAAATCCAATTATCGGAAGTGATGTTCTAATAAATAGAAATGAAAACCTTTTTAGATACGTATTAATTGCAAAAAATTATCAAGGCTATAAAAATTTAATGTATTTAAGTTCAATCAGCTATCTTTATCACATGAAAGGCTCTCAAGCAATAATTCCATTTGAAGAATTAAAAGAGCATCAAGAAGGAATTGCCGTAATACTTCCGATGCTTGAGAGTGAAATTGGATTTCATTTAAATTTATTTAAAGAAGAAAATGTTTTAAAAGGTGCAAAAGGGATTAAAAAAGCAAAAGAAATTTTAAAAGAAATAAAAAAACACTTAAATGAAATTTATTTGGAAATTAGAAGAGACAAATTCGAAGAAAGCCTAATCGAAAATGACTTAATTAAATTAAGCAAAGAAACAAACACTCAAATTATTGCTTCAAGCAACATATTTTATTTAAATAAACTCGATTACATTTACAAAGACGCTCTTGAATGCATAGAAGAAAACAAACAATTTGATGACATTCACAGAAGCTACGATATAGGAGAATATTACCTAAAAACTCCCAAAGATTATCAAAATCTATTTAGCGATATACCAGAAGCCCTTGAAAATAACAAAAAATTATTTAGCCAAATAAACATAGAAATACCACTTGGGAACCCAACTCCCCCTACTTTTAAATTTACGAAAGAATACTCTAAAAAAGAAGGATTAAACATTGAAAGCGATGTTGAATATTTCGAATATAAATGTTGGCAAGGGCTTGAGAAAAGATTAAAAAAAATTCCTACAAACGAACACGAAAAATACAAAAAACGACTCGAACACGAAATAAACATCATCAAAAAAATGAAATTTCCTGGATATATGTTAATAGTTTGGGATTTCATCAACTACGCAAAAGATCCCAATAGACACTTAAAAAAAACCGGTGAAAAAATTCCAGTAGGTCCCGGTAGAGGAAGCGCCGCTGGAAGTTTAGTGGCTTACGCACTTGAAATAACAAACATAGATCCAATCAAATATGGTCTTTTATTTGAAAGATTCTTAAATCCAGAGAGAGTAAGCATGCCAGATATTGATGTAGATTTTTGTCAGGAAAGAAGAGATGAGGTAATTGAATACGTTCAAAAAAAATACGGTCACGAAAACGTAGCTCAAGTCGTTACTTTTGGTTCTCTTTTGGCAAAAGGAGTTTTAAGAGACGTAGCAAGAATTTTTGGGATAGATTATTCAACGGCAGATAAATTTGTCAAATTAATTCCAGACAAATTAGGAATTACTCTAAACGAAGCAAAAGAACTTGAACCTAAAATAAAAGAAATTATTAAAGACGATCCATTATATGAAAGATTATATTCATTTGGAGAAGCGCTTGAAGGACTAAAAAGAAATACCGGTAAACACGCAGCTGGAGTTGTAATTAGCGATACAAAACTTTGGGAAAAATCTCCTCTTTACAGGCAAGATGAAAATGACGAATTTCATACAACTCAATATTCTCTAAACTATCTCGAGCCGGTTGATTTAATTAAATTTGACTTTTTAGGACTTAAAACCCTAACGGTAATTAACAAAGCCGTAAAAAACATAAAACAAAACAAAAATAAAACAATAGATATAGACGATTTAAGTTTAGATGATAAGAAAGTATTTGAATTAATTCAATCTGGGAAAACTTTGGGATTATTTCAAATAGAATCAGATGGTATGCAAGATTTAGCAAAAAGACTAAAACCAACAACTTTCGAAGATATTATCGCAATGCTTGCTCTTTATCGCCCAGGTCCGATGGATGCTGGAATGCTTGATGATTACATAGAAAGAAAACACGGAAGAAAACCTATAAGCTATTTTTTTGATGAATTTGAAGAAGTTTTAAAACCTATACTTGAACCAACTTATGGAGTAATCGTTTATCAAGAACAAGTTATGCAAATAGTCCAAGCAATCGCCGGTTTTTCTCTTGGAGAAGCAGACATTATTCGTAGGGCAATGGGTAAGAAAAAAGCAGATTTAATGGCAAAATATGCAGAAGAATTTGCTACTCGCGCTCAAAAAAGAGGCTTTTCTTATGAAAATGCAAAAGCATTATTTAATTTAATCGAAAAATTCGCCGGATATGGATTTAACAAATCTCATTCCGCTGCGTATGCAATGATTACTTATCAAACAGCATACCTTAAAACATATTATCCTACAGAATTTTTTGCTGCTTTATTAACTTATGAGGCTGATAATACCGATAAAATCGCAAAATATATAGACGAAGCAAAATCAATAGGAATTGAAATCTTACCTCCTGATATTCAAAAATCAAACGCCGAATTTACTCCACTTGATAATAAAATTCTTTTTGGACTTAGCGCAATTAAAGGAGTTGGAAGCAAAGCAATAGAAAGCATTATTCAAAATAGACCATTTAAAGACATCGAAGATTTTATATTAAAGGTAGATACGACAAAAGTAAATAAAAAAGTACTCGAACAACTAATTAAATCAGGTGCCATGGATTGTTTTAAAATCCCAAGAAAAACTTTAATGGATAATCTAGAAAAAATACTTGAATTTAAAAAAAGAGTAGAAGAGAAAAAAAATGCAATAAATCATGAAACCTCCCTATTTAAAGAATTATTAATAGAAGAAACGCCAAAAGAAAAATTAGAAATTAAAAATACTGGCGAATGGGATATGAAAACCCTACTTGAAAACGAATATTCTACTCTTGGATTTTACGTATCAGCCCACCCGCTTGATCCATTTAAAGAAGAAATAAACAAAATCTCGCATAATCTATCAAGTGACATAGAAGAATTAATTGGAAAAGAAGCATTATTCATTGGAAAAATAGAAAATATAAAAACAAAAATTTCAAAAAAAGGAAATAAATTCGCAATAGTAAATTTAATGGATTATCACGGAAAAATCGAAATTATGGTTTTTGAAAGAGATTTAGAAATTTTAAATCAACTAAACAAAGAAGAACCTTTAGCATTTAAATGCAATATAGATAAAGTAGCGGATTTTTTAAGAATTACTTGTAAAAAAATTCTACCTCTAAAAGAAGCAAAAAACGAAAAAGCGGCTATAAAAGAAGAAGTTATCTTAATTGAAAAAGAAATTTCCTCAAATTACGAAGAAGAACTTATTCAAATTTATAACGAATTATCAAGAAAAAAAGGAAACAAAAGAGTAAATTTGCTTTTAAAAACGCCTTTTGGATTTAGTTTAAAGGTTGAAACAAATCTTTATATAAGTTAAAATTAAACAAAAAGGAATTAGAAAAGGGATTAAAATGCTAAAGAACTTATCTATTAAAAATCAATTAAAACTCATTCCAGTTCTCATAATAATTGCATTTTTAATAATATTTTTAAGCGTCTTTATAGGATTTAAAGCAATTGATGACAAAATAGAAAAAGCAGATTTAGCAAATAAAATTATAAAACTTCTTTATGATGCAAGAGCAGACGAAAAAAATTACATAATTTTTAAAAAAGATAAATACATAAAAGCCGTAGAAGAAAAAATTCAACAAGCCATACAAATTGCAAATTCTTTAGAAAAAGAATTTTCTTCACAAGAAAACATTGAGCAAATAAAAGAAGTAAAAAACGCTTTAAAAGAATATTTAAAATATTTTAGAATGTACGTAAAAAACAGAGAAAAAGCTCTTAATTTACAATCAATGATGATAAAAGATGCAAGAGAAGTAGAAGATATCACAAACTATCTTAGAGCAAAACAAAAAGAAAAAAGAAATAAAATTTTACAAACCGAAAAAAACATTAATAAAATAATAGCCGCCGTAGAAAAAGCTTCTTTATCAAACAAAGCGGTAAAAGAATTAGCAGAAGCAAGAATAAGCGAAAAAAATTACATAATAAGAAAAGAAGATAAATATATAACCCAAACTTTAAAAAAATTAAACAACGTAGAAAAAATCGCAAACCAATTAAAAGAAGATCTTAATTCTCAACAAAATATAAAATTTACCAATAAAATGATACAAGCCCTTCACGATTACAAAAAAGATTTTAAACAATATGCAAAAAATAAAGAAGAAGCTTTAACTCTATTGGAAAAAATGAGAAAGACCGCTCAAAAAGCAGAAAAAAAAGCAATAGAACTTAGAGCTTCTCTAAAAAAACAAAAACAATTATTATTTAAAGAAGTAATGTTTACTATCGCCTCAATTTCTATATTAGTTGCAATTTTATTAGTAACTTTAACAATGATTATTTCAAAAGAGATTTCAAAAGAAATCGAAATTATTAAAAAAGATCTTGAAAACAGAAACGGCGATTTAACCAGAGAAATAATAATTAATGCAAATAACGAAATAAACGAAATAGCAAAATTTATCAATAGATTTATCAAAAAAATGAGAGAAGTAATTACTACCATTATAGAAGTTAGCAACAAAGCCTTTTCAATTTCAACGAAACTTACAAAAATATCAAACGAAATGGAAAAAAGAGTAGAACACGAAGCTCAAATAGCAAATGAAACAATGAATATCACAATTAAAACTTTAGAAAAAAGCGAACTCGTATCTCACAAAGTAAGCGAAGTAGAAAACATAGCCAACGAATCTTTTGAAAAATTAAAAATAGCGACAGCACAAACTGATAAAATGATTTCAAAAATAAAAGAAAGCACCAATAAAGAACAAGAACTATCAAACAAAGTAGAAGAATTAAAAAACAATACTACAAACATTAAAAACATATTATCTTTAATTTCCGAAATAGCAGAACAAACAAATTTACTTGCTCTTAACGCTGCAATTGAAGCAGCAAGAGCTGGAGAGCATGGCAGAGGGTTTGCTGTGGTTGCCGATGAAATTAGAAAATTAGCGGAAAGAACTCAAGAAAACTTAAACGAAATAAATAACACAATAAATATTTTAATTAAAGAAGTAGACGAAGTAAGCGAATCAATGCAAAAAAATGCACAAGAAATTGAAACTGTTTCAATTCAAGCAAATGACGTAGAAGAAAAAATTCACGAAGTAATGGACTTTACTAAAAAAACAAATAATGCAATAAATGAAAGTATTCAAGTAATAAAAGATTTAATAACAAGTATAGAAAACATTGCTCAAAACATAAAACAAGTTAACGAAAACGCAAAAACAAACAAAGAAAATATCAACTTAATCGTCCAAATAGCAATAGAATTAGAAAAAGCAATCAACGAGTTAAATCATAAAATAAAAGAGTTTAAAGTATAAGCTCTTTTATTTCTTCTTTAAAATTACACAAAAACTGAGGAAATTCAGGATCTACTTTGCTTAAATCTACATATTTTTTCATAAATTCTTCAAGAGGAATTGCTGACTCCATTCCTAAAGAAAATCCCTTAAACATTTCTTTAAGTTTAGGAGAATCCACTAAATCAACCAAACTTTCCGCTAATGCGATTCCATCTTCAAACATACCTTCTTTATAAAAACCTATCATATTATCAAAAAGAGTTACAAGAGCAAAAAGTTCTTCTTCATTTTTTAAATCGAATTTTTCATTATTTGAAAGTTTATTTTGATATATAACAAAAGCTTCGTTGTAAGCTTTTTCAAATGCCTCTGTAGCACCTTTAACATCATTTTTACTTAAAGCATTTCTAAACTCAATATAATGTTGTTTTACCGACATTTTTATCCTTTTTTTTTAAATTATACCATTTTTCCTTGCTATTTAACTTTTTTTCGGTTACAATGTTAAGACAAATTAAATTTTAGGAATTAACATGGAAACAATTTACGTAGGAAATATCAATTACAACGCAACTTCTGAGGAACTTAAAGAGTTATTCTCACAATATGGTGAAGTAGTAAATGCAAAAATAATTCAAGATAGAGAAACCGGAAGAAGTAAAGGTTTTGGATTTGTAGAAATGGAAAATGGAGCTCAAAAAGCCATTGAAGAGCTAAATGGAACTGAATTTCAAGGAAGAAATCTAAAAGTAAACGAAGCAAGAAAAAAAACAAGAGTATAATCTTTTGTTTTTTTATATCACGCATTATACTTATTGCTTAACTTCTAAAAAATCATATCAATTCTTACATTTTGCTTAAATTAAGCAAATTTTAAGATTATAAAAGTAAAATTTCGAACTTAAAAAACGTTATAAAGGATTCAAATGAAAAAAGGTATCCATCCTGAATATGTAGAATGTACTGTTACTTGTACATGCGGTCATACTTTTAAAATATTATCAACAAAGCCTAGCTTAAGAATTGAAGTATGCGATCAATGCCATCCTTTTTACACTGGAAAAGAAAGAAACATAGATAGAGGCGGAAAAGTAGATAAATTTAAGAAAAAATACGGTCTTTCATAATTGGTTTACTTTACTCCTACTCCAATTGGAAATTTAGAAGATATTTCAAAAAGGGCTATAAAAGCCCTTAGTATATCTGAAATTATCTTCTGCGAAGATACAAGAGTTACCAAAAAACTTCTAAATCTTTTAAATATTCCTTTAAATAAAGAATTTATTTCATTACACTCTCACAACGAAAATAAAGTACTCTTAAAAATAAATCCAGAAATATTAAAATCAAAAGAATGCGCATACGTAAGCGATGCTGGAATGCCAGCAATTAGCGATCCGGGAAGCAAATTAATACAATTTTGTCAAAAACACCAAATCCCATATACAGTAATTCCAGGAGCTAATGCCGCTTTAACCGCTTTTGTTGCAAGCGGATTTGAAGGAGAATTTTGCTTTTTTGGGTTTTTACCACATAAAGGAAACGAAAGAGAAAAAAAATTAAATGAAATCATAAATTCGAAAAAAATATCAATTCTTTACGAATCACCTCATAGAATCGAAAAATTAATAAACGAACTCAAAGAAAAAATTCCCGATAGAATCGTTTTTTTAGCCAAAGAATTAACAAAAATACATGAAACGTTTATAAAAGCAAAAGCTAAAGATATCAAAATAGAAAATACAAAAGGTGAATGGGTAGTAGTAATAGATAAAACTAAAGAGCAAAAAACTCTTACGCTAACTTATGATGAAATTTTAAAACTCCCTATCCCTCCAAAAGAAAAATCAAAGCTATTAGCCAAAATTTCTAATAAGTCTGCTAAAGAAATTTATAAAGAGCTAATCTAAATTTCAAGTTTTTTTGATAAAATACAAAGTATGATAGTTTATGGCAAAAGAGTAATAGAATACATAATTCAAAAACATCCAGATATTGTTAAAGAAATTTTAATTGCAAAAAAGCTAAATAAAAACGAGTTTAAAAAATTTAATAAATTTAAAATAAAATTTATTGATAATAAAACAGCCCAAAAATTAAGTAAAAATCAAAATCATCAAGGCTTTTTTGCAAAAATAGAATTTAATCCTCCAATATGGGATATTGTAGGAAATAAAATTTTAATATTGGAAAATGTAACTGATATGGGAAATATTGGTGCTATAGTAAGAACAGCTTACGCACTTGGAATAGATCTTTTAATAATTACTGGAATAAAAGAATTAAAATGGGATAGAGTAATTAGAACAAGTGCGGGAGCTGCCATAGATATGAAAATATTAGTACATCAAAATATCCTTGAACTTATCAACATTTTAAAAACCAAAAACTATTTAATAGTAGGTGCCGATTTAGGAGGAAAATGCAAACCCTCAAAAAAAGAAAAAATAGCTTTAATTATGGGTAACGAAGGTGAAGGACTAAGCAAAAAAGTAAAAGAAAAATTAGACGAAATTATTACGATAGAAATGAAAAGAGATTTTGATTCTTTAAATGTATCGGTAGCAGCCGGAATTTTAATAGATAGGATAACCAATGAATGTAGATAAATTTTTTGAACAACATTCAATCGAAGAAATTTCAAAAAAAACAAAAATATCCCCTATTTCTTTAAGATTCATAAAAAACAAAGAATTTGAAAAAATCCCAAGAGTAAAATTTATTGGATTTATAAGATTAATCGAAAGAGAATATGGAATTGACTTATCTGAATTAATAGAGGAATACAACTCTACCGTAAAAAATCAATCCTCTCCTACTCCCCAAAAAATAAAAGTTCAAAAAAAAGAAACTCCAATTATTTTATACATACTTATAGCGTTAACTTTACTAATTTCTGGAGCAATCTTATACAAAACCACTCAACCAACAAAAACAGCACCTATAAAAAATAACTTAGAATTTTCAATAGCAGAAAACAACGCTTCAACTATCACAACGCAAAACGATATGTCTATCATAGAAAACAATCTAACTTATAAAATAGAAGAAGAAAATACTTCTTTAGAAGAAAACAAAACAAAAAAAATTTCTATCAACGAAATAACTATAATTCCCAAAGAAAAAGTATGGTATAGAATAATTAATCTTGATACAAACAAAACTTATGAATATCTTACTACAAAAATTCACTCTTTTAAAGGAAAAAATTTCTACATAAAACTTGGACACGGAAATGTAACTATAGAATATGGAGATTACAATATTACACCAAATACTAAAAAAATTGTAAAAATACTACTAAAAAATGGAAAATATGAATACGTAAAAGGTCTTAAATGAAGAAAATTTTAATTTTTCTTTTCTTTACTTTTGCGTTTTCTTACAATATAAAAGATATCGTAGGAGAAAGAATTTATAACCAATATCAAGGAATAATTAAAACAATAGAAAAAAACGCTCCAAACAACTTAGCAGAACTTATTACCATTCTTAAAGAAAATGGTCTTATTGAATTATTCTTCGATACACCAAAAACCATTCATCCAACTTTTATATTCACAAACAAAAATCCCCAGTTTAATACAAAAATTTTATATTTAAGCTTAAAAAATTTAGGATATTACTACTTTTATCCTTCTCTTATCAAAAATAATCAAAATTTTAATATCACAATTGAAATGAAATCTACTCACCATATAGATCCCGTAAATTTTATAAATGAAATATCAAAATATGGATGTAAAGTAATTAATATAAAAAACAAAGAAGATTTTATTTACACCATCGATTGCTCAAACGAAATTTTACCAGTCCCCAAAATAACCCATAAAACAAAATCTTTCTTAAACGTAAAAGGAGAATATTGGTTTGATACAAATAATTTTAAAAGCATACTAATTACTACTTCTAAATTTGATAAATGGCATCCTTATATAAGTATTTACGATAAGAATTTAAATCCCATTTTCATCTACACTTCTAAAAACATTCAAAAAAAAATAAAATTGAATCTAACAGAAGATACAAAATATATAAAAATTAGAGATAATTTCACAAAAGAAAACATAAAAAGAGGAATTTTTATAAAAGGGTTACAATGAATCATTTTGAAAGAATCGAAAGATTGCCAAATTATATTTTTGCGGTAATAAACGATTTAAAACTTCAAGCAAGAAGAGCTGGAGAAGACATTATAGATTTTTCAATGGGAAATCCTGATGGTCCAACGCCAAAACCAATAGTAGACAAATTAATAGAAGCGGCTCAAAAACCAAAAAATCACAGATATAGCGTCAGTAAAGGAATTTATAAACTAAGAGAAGCAATATGTAATTGGTATGCAAAAAGATATAATGTAACGTTTGATCCAGAAACTGAAGCAGTAGTTACAATGGGTAGCAAAGAAGGATATGTTCATTTAACGCAAGCTATTACTAACGTAGGAGATGTTGCAATAGTCCCAGATCCGACATATCCTATACATTCATACGCTTTTATGTTAGCAGGGGCAAGTGTTAGAAAAGTAAAATTACCTTATAACGAAAATTATGAATTAATAGAAGATGAATTTTTTAAAGAATTACAAAGAGCCATAAAAGAGAGCGTTCCTAAACCTAAATTTTTGGTATTAAATTTTCCTCACAATCCAACAACCGTAACCGTAACAAAAGAGTTTTATCAAAAAGCCGTAGATTTTGCAAAAGAAGAAGGATTATATATAATTAGCGATATAGCATACGCAGATATAACATTTGATGGATACATCACTCCTAGTATTTTTGAAGCCAAAGGAGCAAAAGAAGTAGCAGTTGAAAGTTTTACTTTATCCAAAAGCTATAACATGGCAGGTTGGAGAGTTGGATTTATGGTAGGAAATCCAACTCTTATTGGAGCGCTTCAAAAATACAAATCTTGGATAGATTATGGAATGTTTACCCCAATACAAGTAGCGGCAACGGTTGCTCTTAGAGATTACCAAGATTTAGTAAAAGATATAGTAAAAACTTACGAAAGAAGAAGAGATGTTTTAATTGAAAGTTTTAAAAATGCAGGATGGGAAATAAAAAAACCTCACGCTACAATGTTCGTTTGGGCTAAAATTCCAGAAAAAGTAAGACATCTTGGAAGTTTAGAATTTGCTAAAAGACTTTTAACTGAAGCTCATATTGCTGTAAGTCCAGGAATTGGATTTGGGGCATATGGAGATGATTATGTAAGAATAGCATTAATCGAAAACGAAAAAAGAATTCGCCAAGCTGCCAAAAACGTAAAACACTTTTTGAAAGAATTCAAGTGAAAAAAGATTTGATTTTAAAAGAAATAACAAAAGAAGCTGTAAAAGATATTTTAAAATACATTCTAAACATTGACATTCAAGAATTTGAATTTTTAGACTTTGAGTTTCCAAAAATAGAAAAAAGAGAAGCAGATATTTTAATTAAAGCAAACAATAAAATTTTACATATAGAATTTCAAAGCAGAAACGATAAAAATATGCATATTAGAATGGCTCGATATTTTTTAGAAATTTTTTCAAGATATAATCTAGAAATTTATCAATACGTTTTGTTTTTAGGAAAAGAAAAAATTACTATGAAAAACAAAATAAAAACCAATAGTTGCTATTTTGAATACGAAATAATCGATTTAAAAACAATTCCTTGCGATAGATTTTTAAAAATAGACAATCCAAAAGCCCTTGTATTAGCAATTTTATGTGATTTTCAAGAAAATAATCCAAAAGAAATTATAAAAGAAATTCTTCATAAACTTTATAAACTATCAAAAAACGAAAACGAGTTTAGAAAATATTTATTAATGCTTGAAGAATTGTCTACCAGTAGAAATTTAAAAGAAGAAGTAAAGGAGGCAGAAATGGGACTTCAAAACTTAACTTGGGAAGATTTGCCAAGCTATGAAATTGGACTAGAAAAAGGAATGCAAAAAGGATTAGAGCAAGGGCTTCAACAAGGACTTCAACAAGGACTTCAACAAGGACTTCAACAAGGACTTCAACAAGGACTTCAACAAGGACTTCAACAAGGACTTCAACAAGGGCTTGAAAAAGGAAGAATAGAAGGAAAAATTTTAGCTTATTACGAGCTTGGAATCGATACTAAAACCATCGCTCAAAAAGTAAAACTTACAGAAGAAGAAGTAAAAGAAATCATAAAC
>JAMORJ010000007.1 GCA_027063595.1 Nautiliaceae bacterium
TGGTAAATGGAATTTATGAAAATATTAAAGATTATTTGTCGAATTTTTCCAAGTGATTTGATTTGATTACTTTTTTTAGAATTTTTACATATTCTTCTTTTAGTTGAGAATAGTTTTTTAAAGCAGAAGCCGCAATTAAGCCCGTAAATTTTTTATTTTCTTTTTTATATTGATATCTTAGTTCTCTAAATTCTTTATAAGCTGGATTTCTGTTTAAATTTCTCATATAAGTTTTTATACTTGCCTCTATGCTTGGAAATATTTTTATTGAATAATTTATTTCGATATGTTCGTATTTGCTTTTAGGTTTTATTCCTTTATTTGAATATTCCCAATGTCCAAATAAGTTATTTGCTATTTTAACGAATCTGCTTTTTCCCCATCCGCTTTCGATTGCCGCTTGTGCTAAAGCTAATGATGGAGGAATTGTGTCTATTTTTTTTAAAAATTCTTCTTTGTTGGTTATATCTTTTATTTTATATGTTTTTGCTATTTTTGCGAGAAATTCTACTTTTTTTGGATTTAAAAGAAAATATGGGTCGTTGAAAATATTTATGATTTTTTTTCTAAGTTTTAAAATTTGTTGATTTTCTTTTTGAATTAGGGGCAGTAAAATTTCACAAAAGGCTTTTTTTTGTTGTTTAATATTTTTTATTTTGTAATACCAAGAAGGAAAAGCCGCATATAAGTTGATTATGAATAAAAATCCTATTAATTTTTTCATAAAAATCCCTAAAATAGCGTTGGTTCAAGAGCTTTTAGTTTGTAACTTTTTCTATGAATATCACAATATCCGTATTTTTTAATAAGTTCGATATGTTCTTTTGTTATGTATCCTTTGTGTTTTTTAAAGTTATATTGTGGATATTGTTTATCCATTTCCATCATAAATCTATCTCGGCTAACTTTTGCTAATATGCTTGCTGCGCTGATTTCTTTGATTTTGTTATCTCCTTTGATTATAGGTACAATTTCTTTTACTCCAAAAGAGCTATTTCCATCAAATAAATATTTTTTTGCTTTTATTTTGTTTTTTATTTCTATAAGAGCTGATTTTATTGAAAAAGATAATCCTTTTTTATCAATCGTTTTATTGTCTATAAATACGATATGATAAATTGAGTTTTCTTTTATTATTTCAAATAGCTCTTCTCTTTTTTTTGGGGTTAATTTTTTTGAATCTGCTAAATCTTTAACCCATTCGTTTTTTTCTATAAAAGCACACCCGGCGACAACTAATGGTCCTGCTATTGGTCCTCTTCCTGCTTCGTCTATTCCGCAAATCTCCAAGTTGTAAATGGTTTCACCTCCACTTTAAATTTTTGCGATTTTATTTCAAATTCGTTTGAAATTGTAATGATGTCAAGTTGTTTTATTCCGTTTATTTTTTTTATTTTTTCTTTTACCACTTCTTCATCGGCAAAAGGAAGTACTAAAATGCCTTTTTCTTCTTCTGGAATGTAGAAAGTTAGATTGTCTTTATAAAAAATTTCTTTGTGTTTTAATTCTAAAAAGATAATGTTTTCAAAGGTAAATTGAATATTTTTTCGATTTGTGAGAATGTTTTTAAAAGCAAAATTGTAAGCGTAAAATTTTTTGGGTGATTTTGGAGAGTTGAATTTATTTACTTCGTAAATAATTTTGTTTTTGATTAGTTCGTTTGTAATGTTATATACACTATCTTTGCTGATTTTTATCTCTTTTTTAAGAATTTGGTAAATCTGATAAAGAGTGAATTTTTCTCCAATATGGGAAAAAAAGAATTTTAATATCGTATTATTGTAGGGTAAAAGTTCAAGGGTTTCTTTTAAGTATTCATCTCTAAAATATTCTTCTGAGAAAATCCTTGGAAAATTTCCAAGTCTTAAAAATTTATCAAAACACTGATTAACGTTAGTTGTGCTTTCAAATGCAAAAAATTCCTCAAAGTCTAAACCTTTAAGTTCTATATGTTTAAAATTTGGTAATTTTATGTTTTTGGAAGATATAATAAAGGTTGGGATTTGAGGAATTGGAATCGAAAAGTCAAAGTTATCAAAAATGATTAAATCGTAATTTTTTATATCAAAATCTTTTTCTCTATAATCTTCAAAATCGAAATATTTATATTTGCCTTTGAAATTTTTTAAAAAATTAAAAACTAAAAATGTTTTTCCTACTCTTTTTGGACCGGTAATGATTGTGTTTTCGTATTTTAGTTTGACTTTTCTATCAAAAATTTTTTTTGGTAGGTTCAAAAATCTCCTTTTATTTCAATTTAATGTATTATAACACAAAAATTATTACGCCCAAAAGTGCGATTATGCTTTCAACTAAAAATAGGTAATTTCCATATAATATTCCAGCTAAGATGCTTCCAATAAACGCCGCTATTCCATAAGCGATTCCAGCGTAAAATTGTTGAGCTAAAGTTTTGTTTTCATAGGTTTTGTTTAGATACAAAAGCGCTGATGTGTGGAATAAGGCAAAAGAAAATGCGTGAATTGTTTGGGAGAGAGCAATTAAAATGAGATTTGAAGGAAAAAGATATAGTATTAACCAGCGAATGGAGGTAAGAAAGATAGAAAGTTTTATCCAAAAGATTGGTTCTTTTTTGTTAATAAATTTATGTTGAATTAAAAATATTATAATTTCGGCCATAACTCCAATGGCAAATAGCCATCCAATCCATTCTTTGGATATGCCGTGTTTTGTAACGTAAATTGTAAAGAAACTATAAAATCCTCCAAAACTAATTTGTAATAAAATAACGGCTATCCAAAATTTCCATTCTTTAAATAAATTAAATTTTGTAGAGCTTTTTTTAATGGTTTTATCTTCTAAAAAAAATAGCGAAAAAATATTTGTTAAAATTAGCAAAATTACAAACGCAATTAGTAGATTAAAATTAATATAGCCTCCAATTATTCCAAATAACATAAATCCTATGCTTCCAAAAAGTCTGCTTTTGCCGTATTTTTCTTTTAGTTTCTCTATTGAGATAGCTTCTATATATGGGAAAATAATTGCAAAAGAACTTCCAAGGATAAAGAAAAACAAACTAATTAGATAAAAATTTTTGCTAAAAAGAAGGATTGAGCTTAAAGAAGAGATTAAGATTCCAAAAATAAAATCTTTTTTTGTTAAAGGTTTTTTTAAATATATAAAAGGGATTATAAATCTGGCAATAGGCATCATGGAAAAAATTATTCCAATTTGAGTGGGAGAAAAAAAGGAGGAAAAATATTTTGGTAAAAAGATTACATAATCTCCAATAAGAGCAAAGAAAAGAAAATAATAACTACTAACTAAGTAAAAAAATTTACTTTTCAAATTTATTGATTGCCTCTACTACCTGGTTTTATAGGTGTGCTTCCAGCTTTACATAATGGGCAATTTTCAGGCTCATAAGTTTCGAATTCAAAATTTCCTAATGTAAATAAAGGTAAATTTTTTGGCAATTTACACTCTTTTTTATCTGGACAAATACCTCTATTTGCGATTGCGGCAAATCCAACTATTTTACCTCCTCTTTTTTCGATTTCTCTTGCTGCTTCCATGGCGCTTCCGCCAGTTGTAATAATATCTTCGCAAATAAGTACTCTTTCGTTTGGTTTTACTTCAAATCCTCTTCTAAGTTCCATTTTCCCATTTTTTCTTTCAGTAAAAATAAATCTTACTCCAAGAGCTCTTGCTAATTCGTATCCAATAAGTAAGCCTCCTATTGCAGGAGAACATACGGTATCTACTTCAATTTGTGATTGTATTTTTTTTGCCAAAGCCTTTGCTATTTTTTCTGCAACTTCTGGATATTCAAGTACTCTTGCACTTTGAAGATAATATTGACTATGTTTTCCGCTACTTAAGAGAAAATGACCTTTTAATAAGGCATTATATTTTTCGTAAATTTCTTTTATGTTTATTTCCATTTTTATCTCCACTAAACTTTCATAACGTCTTCAATTTTTTTATTTACGATTTCATCTACCTTAGCTACAAATTCATCTGTTATTTTTTGAACTTCATCAAGTCCTCTTTTTTGTTCGTCTTCAGTGATTAATTTATCTTTAAACATTTTTTTGATTTTATCGTTTGCTTCTCTTCTTACGTTTCTAATTGCGATTTTTGCTTTTTCTCCAAATTCTTTTGCTTTTTTTGCTTGTTTTTTTCTTTCTTCTTCCGTCATTGGCGGGAAATATAATTTTATTGTATCTCCATCATTATTTGGATTTGCCCCAACGTTTGCTTCTTGAATTGCTTTTTCAATGTCGTTTATAATTGATTTATCCCATGGGCTTATTACTATTGTAGTTGCATCTACCGCGTTTATGTTTGCTACTTGATTTAGAGGAGTTGGTGCTCCGTAATATTCAACTTTTACTCCATCTAAGACATTAATTGAAACTCTTCCGGTTCTTAGCGTATTTAAATCTTTTTTTAAAACTTCAATGCTTTTTTGCATGTGATCTCTTGCAAATTCAAACACTTCATTCATTTTTCCTCCTTTAAAATTAATTTTGAAATTATTTTATAATTATACCTTATGATAATTCTGTTTCTGTATTTTCGCAAATTAAAATTTGGAGTGTAAGAGAAGCTTTTATTTTGCGTTTTAATTTTTTTCCATCCAAGACTTGTTATATAGATGTATACATAAGGCAAATTTTCTTCAAGCGTTCCCGAAATTTCAATAATTTTATTTTTGTTTTTTTTAATTGTTAGATTTTTTAGATGTAATTTTTTTAGTTTTAATTTTTCTAAAAAGTTTACTTTACCAGTAAGAGCGATTCTATCAAGATCGTTTATTTGACTTGTATAATCAATGGCTCCTACATTTTGGTTTGTAATTATTGGAAAAAACTTATTAATAATTTTTTTTACTCTTTCGTTATATTCTCCGTAAGGATAAGCGTACATTTTAGGAACATATCCTACATATTTTTTAAAAGCGTTTATTGCTTTTTTAGTATCTTTTATAATTTCTTTATTGCTAAGCATTGGGAGATGAGGATGAGCCCAGCTATGAACACCAAGCTCTCCATATTTTGCGCATTCTTTTACTTGTTTCCAATTCATAAAATCGCCCCAGTGTTGAGTAGTGGCTTTGGTGTAAACGAAAAGAGTAAAAGGATATTGGTATTTTTTAAAAAGAGGAAGACCGTTTTTGTAAAAGCTTTTGTAACTATCATCAATTGTAAAAACTACTATTTTATTAAGAGGCTTTTTTTCTTTTATCAATTTTACTAGGGTGGAGAGTTTTACTACTTTATAATCATGTTCTTTTAGGTATTTTAAATATTTTTCTAATTCTTTGCTGGGAGTATTGGTATAAGGATATCTAAAATCATCTATTCTATGAAGTACAAAAATATGAGCTTGTGCAAAAAGAAAAATTGGTAAAAAAAGAAAAAAGAATCTCATTTAATCGGTGCTTGAGGAATTGGAATTTGTTTTACTTTTACTCTCTCAAGAGCCGAAGTATTTGCTTGTTTGTTATAAAGATATACGAGCGTTAGGGTGTTTAATACGAATAAAATTCCTAAAAACATTGTGGCTTTTGTTAGAAAGTTCATAGGACCTCTAGCGCCAAATACCGAGTTGTTTGAAGAGCTATACGCTCCAAGCCCCATTGATTCTGAGCGTTGAAGCAACACTAGTATTGTAATTGTAATTACTAAAACTATTTGAATAATCATTAAAATTCCCGTCATCTATGACCTTTTTTGTTAAAATTATAACAAAAATAAAAAAATAAAAAATGAATGGTTTTGAAAAGTTTGCTCATACTTATGGAAAATATAACGTAATTCAGAAAAAAATTATTAAAAAATATGTTTATGAGCTTGAAAATAGAATCGTTGATTTGGGATGTGGTAGCGAAGGGCTTTGTAAATATCGAAAGTTTGATTTCTATTTGGGAATAGATAATAGCTATTCTATGTTAAAACGTAATCCTTGTAAAAGCGTTTTGATGGATTTTAATAAAAAAGAGACTTATGAATTTATAAAAACTTTAAATTTTGAGCAAATTGTTTCTTTTTCGGCTCTTCAATGGGCTAAAGATTTGAAATTTGTGTTTAGAGAAATTAAAAATTTAAATAGAAAGTTTTTTTTGGCGATTTTTACTTCAAATACATTTAAAACACTTCATTCTTTTTTAAATATCTCTTCTCCTATTTATTCAAAAGAAGAAATTTTAAAAGCGTCCGAAATTTTAAGTCCGAATATCGAAATTTTAAAATACAAAATGGAATTTAAAACTCCAAAAGAAATGCTTGAATATATAAAATTTTCTGGAGTAAAAGGAAAAGTTAAAGCAAACCCGATTAGGGTAAAAAAGTTTTTAAAAGAATTTCCTTTTAATTTTTTGGAATTTGAAATAATAGTTTTAAGATAGTTTGTTTTTTACGGTAATAGTAGGACCCTCAAGAAAACTGTGTAAATCCAGAAATAAGTTGTTAAAATAAAAAATAATATTGAAAGGATTTACACATGGAAATTTTGAATCTTGAAGAATATAAAAGAAGACTTGAATTAGGAAATCCAGTAACAATAGAAGAACTTGAAAATGAATTGAAAGTATTAATCAAAGAAATGATTGAGGCTGCAACCCAGGGTGATCTTACAGCTCATTTAGGCTATGAAAAGAATGAAAAATCAGATACTGATAATTATAGAAACGGATATTCTAAAAAGAATCTAAAGTCAAAATACGGGGAAATAGAAGTAAATATTCCAAGGGATAGAAATTCAATGTTTGAACCAAAACTTGTAAAAAAGAGACAAAGACTATTAGACGGGACGGAAGATTTAATTTTATCCTTATATGTAAAAGGAATGAACGTAAAAGAGATACAACACTATCTTGACGATTTATACGTATATGAACTCTCAATCGAAACAATTTCAAACATTACGAGAGGATATTGGAAAAAGCGATAGAATGACAAAATAGACCCTTAGAACTAATATATCCCATTATTTTTATGGATGCGACCGTACTAAAAATAAGAGTGGAAAGAGTTATAAAAAATACGGCATGTTACATAATGCTTGGAATTAACCTTGAAGGGAAAAAAGACATTTTAGGCATATGGATAGTCGAAGAAAACGAAACTTCCAAATACTGGCTTTCAATTCTTAATGAAATAAAAAACAGAGACGTGGTGATGTATTAATATTTTCAATAGACGGACTGAACGGATTTAACAAAGCTATAAAAGCGGTATACCCAAAAACTGAAATTCAAAGATGTGTTGTTCATCAGATAAGAAATTCATTAAAGTTTGTATCTTACAAAGACAGAAGAGAAATAGCTAAAGATTTAAAATCTATTTATCAAGCAGATACAGAAGAATTTGCCTTTCAAAATCTTGAATATTTCAATGAAAAATGGTCTAAAAAATATCCTCATATAGAATCATTAAATTCTATCATAAAAAGAAAACCAAAGCAAAAAGGCTCGTTTCCTTCAAAAGAAACTGCCTTTAAAGTCCTTTTTACTTCAACACAGGAGGTGATGGAAAAATGGAAAAGCTTTAGAATCAGAAACTGGTAGGAAATTTATCCACAGCTTGTTATTTATTTCCAGGATATTTTAGTAAAATACATTTAAGGTTTAAGTATGAGGTTTACGGTTTACACAGTTAATCTGATGGGCTCTGTTATTATTTTAAAAACTTTATCTTCATCAACAATTGTTCTAATATAAGGTCTTCTAAATTTTCTTGAAAGATTTGCATATATAACTTTCTTTGGATTTGGTGACTCAATAATACCTGCGTCCACCATTTGTTTATACATCAAAATTATTCCGTTAGGAAGTTTATTTATTTAAATTTTACAAATCCTTCATCATTATAAGGCATATATCCATAATCTCCTGCAAAGAGGTCTTTTCCAGTAACAATCTGCGGAAAAGGTTATTTTAGAGGCCTTTTTTGTAACTTCTAAATCTATGGTATTTTTGTTTCCACTACTTTATAAGGCTTTGTAAATGTAATTTTACATTCATCTTTTGAGAATGGCATATTACTTTTGATTGTAGCTATACCTACAATAGTATTATCATTAGCACTAATATTTTCTCTTATTGTAGTTTGATTCCATAGTTTTACGTCTCTTTTGCTTGTGATTATATCTCCAAATAAATTTACATGTGTTTTTACAAAATTTTTAACTTCTTCTTTGGTTATCTTTTGATTATCAATTGGGTCTTTTTTTACAAACGAATATTTTTTATATTCTACTTTTTGAGTTTCACAAGTTTTAGGTTGAAGACTCGCACCATTTCCGACATATCCTAAAAATGAAAATCTATTGCTGCACTTGTAAGTCCTAATAGTATTTTTCTTTTCATTCTAACTCTTTTTATTTATTTTTTTAGGATTTATATCCAATAAATCAGCCAAAAACTGTCGTTGAATAACTTTTGCTTTTTACATAAGTGTTTCCAAATTACAACTAAATGCTTCATTGCCGGATATTCTACACCAACAACTCCCGCTAATACATAACCGTTTGTTCCGTTTTTACTTCCAATGCTATCGGAAAATTCAACATATCCCGCTTTTACTCCCGTATAGGCTCTTGTATTGCAGCTAAAAGTGTCGGAGCAACCATAAAACTTGCTTTTGTATATGTAGTATCTCCGCTTGAGTTTTCATAATTTAACTTTCCATAGTTGATCTCAAATCCGTACTCCATACCCCAAGCACCTGCATCACCGATATCTTTATGAATTGTGTATCCTAATCCATAAATAAGTTCGCTATCTAAACCGCTATCAGAAATGTCAATGTTTTTTACTTGCAACTGAATTGTTTTTTCTTTTTGCCCGAGATAAACAATACTTCCAGCAAATGCACTTGTACCTAAAACTGCACTTATTACTGCAACCGATAAAATTTTTTTCATATTCCACTCTTTTAATTATTTTTCTTTGATAAATACCATTCTAAAAGAACTCTCAAGACCGTTTACTACCTGAGTAAGTTTTCAACTAGCTTTATTCATTTTGGCTAACGTTCTTCCTTGACATTTGCCTCCACAGAGCTTAACGTCATCTCCTAATACACCATAAATAATACGACTGGTGCATTTTGCTGTAGAAAAGCAAATGGTTTATTCAATTCTTTTAGCATAAATACTGCTTACTAAAATCCCACCAATTAAAGCTGCACTAAGAAAAAGCTTATTCACCTTGCACTTTTTGCTTCGTAATTACAAATTGAGATGATTATTATATCTAATTATCCTTTCTCATAAGTTTTAAATTAACAATTTTTTAAGGAATTAAATTTGAGATGAAACAGGATAAATTACTTGAACTTCCATTTGATGAAAGTGTTGAAGAAAAAATTCATAGAAAAATTGGGGAAAATGTTAAAAAATTAAGAGAAAAACACGGTTTTACTCAAATGGAACTTGCCCAAGAACTTGGTTTTAAATCTGTTTCAGTAATTTTACAAGGAGAAATTTATAAAAATAAACAACATTTTAATATTATTCATATTGCTAAAATTGCTTGTGTATTAAAAGAACCGGTATGGAAGTTTTTTGAAGGGGTGGATGAGATTTTGAAGGAAAAGTGCAAATAATTTATTATAATTATAATAAAACAATAAGGTAAAAAATGAGCCAACTAAATAGTAATCTTCCTTTTAGTAAAGCTTTAGAAAAAAAAGAAAATATTTTTTCTAGATTAAATAATTATTTAAACGAAATAGAAAAATACAAAACAGACTTTTCTGAACTTATTCATTCTTCTCTTAAAATAGAAAAAGTAAAAAATAATCAAATTGATAATCCTAATATTATCGCTATTGATAGTGCAAGAGGTATTCAAAGATATATAATTGGTAATTTTTATGCATTTACAAGTGTTGCGTATAAAGATAATAATTATGAAGACAATATTTCTGATTTTGACATAATAAGCTATGTTGAAGAGGAAGTAGAATTTGCAGATAGAATTTTAGAAGGCCTTTCTATGGGATCTGAAATAATAATTGCTACTAAAAAGTTAAAAGAAGGAAAATATGATTTTATCTTTATGGATGGCTCAATTTCTACATTCATTATAAAAATAAATTCAGCTATAACTGCAACTACAAATGCTAATGGTCCATTAGCTCAAAAAATGTACAAAAATTATTTTAGATTAATCAAAGATTTTATATTTTTACTTAATTCAAAAAGGGTTTTTTTTATACCAAAGGCTTCTCAAAAAGATGATTTAAAAGTTAATTTGTTAAAATGTGTAAAAGACAATAAAATGAAAGAAATAATAGAAAAAATAAGCGATATTAAGTTAACTCAATTAATATTAAACCCATTAGAATATATAAAAATAGAAGATCCTAAAGGACATCAGTATAATTTACATAATCCTTTTGAAAAGGATATAAATAAATTTATGAAATTTGAAGAACTCAAAAAACAATTAATCACTTTAGCTAATGAATTTAAAGTTTATTATTTTAAAGGAATAAGTAATTATTCATATAGAATTGAATCATTTTCAGATATTTTTCCTGAATCTATAATTGCACAGAATACTTTTTCAAAAAATTTTTATTTAATTCAACAAGCTGACAGAAAAGCAAAAGATTATGTAACTGTCTTATTACAAGAAAGTTTTCCACTTGAAGAACAAATAAGGTAATTAGTAAAAAGGAGAAAAAATGAATACTATAGGGCAAATCATTCCACCATTTTCTACTTCTAAAGTCAATATTGTTTTAAATAAAGATGTTATTACTCAAGGTGAACCTGTTTTAGGAAGATATTTAAAAATAAATTTTAAAAGAAAAAATAAAGAATGTATTGCATTATTAAGGTTGATTGAATTAACCACAGAAAACAGTTCAATTTTAAATAGTGAGATGGCAATAAATGCAAACTTGTTAGAAGGAGTTAAAGAAAAAATTCAAAGAAATGATATTCCAGTTGCAGTATGTGAAGTTTTAACAGCTTTTGAAAAAAATGAAGAAGAAAAAAGATACTACAGATTAAATTTAGACACTATTATACATTCATTAGAAAATGTAGAATTTGTAGAAGAAAATCTAATAAAAAAAATTATTTCTCATATAGAAGATGAAGTATTTTACATTGGAAAAGCTATTAATGAAAATTTTGATATTCCAGTAGTATTTAAACCATTTTCTATACTTAATGAAGCTTATCATATGTTAATTGTTGGTCAAACAGGTAGTGGTAAATCAACAGAAGCAAAAAAAATACTAGCAGCATATGCAAAAAATGATTGTCTTTATTCAAAAGAACATAAAGAATACAAAAGAATGAACTATCTTATACTTGACCCTGTAGGAGAATTTTCTAAATCATTTAAGGGTGAAGAAATGGGACATTTTCCTATAAATTTGAATGAAATTTGGGAAATTTTAGGTAAGGATGAAAATATAAAAATTTTTGGAATTGATAATATTGTATTTGATAATAATGATTGGAATATCTTTAAAGAATTAATGATAAGTGAAAAAGTTTTCGAACCAATTGGAATAAAGTACGAAGCAAATCAACTTATTACGATTAACGAAATAATTTCATTTTTAAGAAATCAACATAAAACATTACACGATTTATCTGAAATTTCTCCAAGAGAGTTAATTAATTTGATAAGAGATAGAATAAATATAATCTATTCAATGCAAAATAAAAGAAATGAAGTACGTAGTTTATTAAACAGTGAAGAAAATGTACATAATTTTTTAGCAAGATGGAATAATGTTATTCAATACTTTAATCCTGAAAATGAAAAGGAATCAATTCAATATATTATTTCTCAATTAGTTGAAAATTCAAATCAAACTATAGTTATTGATTTAAGTACATTAAAATGGGAAAATCCATTAAAATATATGATTACATATTCTATATTAGATAAGCTTATAAAAAAAGGAGAAGAAGTTTACAAAAATAGCGATGAAATATTAAATACATTAGTGGTATTAGACGAGGCTCATAGACTTGTACCTGCAAAGCTAAATAACCAAGAAGAAAATTATAAAGTAAAAACAAAAGAGAAAATAGTAACAGCATTCAGAGAAACCAGAAAATTAGGAATTGGTTGGATGGTGATTTCTACAAGAATTTCAAATATTGATACTGAAATTTGGGAACATTCTAGAGTAAAATTATTTGGATTTGGATTATCTACTGGTAAAGATGCTGAACTAATTAAAGAACTTTTTGGAAGAGAAGTATTGGAATTATACAAACAAAAAATAGGAGACCCTTATGATTTAATGGGAGAAAGAAAGCATAGATTTATGATAGATGGACCTGTGAATATAATTTCTAGAAAAATTCCTGAATTTTATGAAGCTTATAATTCTTATGATGATTTTAAAGACAAAAATAATTTGGATTCCTTTTTTATAGATTGTTAACTCTCTTTGGAAGCCATCTTTGCTTCCAATAGATAAAATGTTCTTCTAAAGGTTTAGAATTTAAATTAGGAATATCTGTTTTTAACAATAAAAAGTCTTTCCAGTTTTTCGCTAAAGGGGCAAAATAATATCCTCTTTTGATTGAATGTAAAGTTAGTTTGTTTTTGCTTAAGCCTAAAATTTTAAGACCTTCAGATACCACCCTTAATTTATAATTTGGACCTTCTCCATATTTATATTTTGACAATACAGATTTATTTCCATATTTTTTAATTACTTCTATTAAAATTTCATAAATACCATTTGAAGTTAAATGAATATGACTATGTCCTTTAGTGTAACCAATAAATTGCCATCCTTTTAATCTAGTATAAATTGCTGATTTACCAAATGCTCCCATAGTATCAATAGCAACTAAATAAGGCGGTTTATGTTTTTTTGAAATTATAGTTTTGTTTTTACTATATCTTTTATAAAAATCATCAGTAACTTGTTTAGATATAGCA
>JAMORJ010000008.1 GCA_027063595.1 Nautiliaceae bacterium
ATTACAATTGGAACTATCCTTTTAATAGGACTTGCAGGAGATTATGAATGGGCTAAATTTAGTTCAAAAGAAAACGTTTATATTATTTCAGCTTTTTTAACCGTTATTGGATTTGTTATTCAAGACGTAACGGCAGACGCCATGAGTACGGAAGTTGTTGATAGGAATCAGCCAGAGGAAAAAGTTCAAGAAGAACTTGCGTATATTCAAATATTAGGAAGACTTGCAATTTCTCTTGCCGGAGTTATGGTAGCTGGTTTGTCAGGATGGCTTGCTCAAATTTTTTCTTATGAAACTATTTTTAAAATCTCCTTAATTATCCCTTTAATTTCAGTTATCGGAGTAACTATTGTAAAGCTCGATACTCCAAAGCCATCTCCAATAAATTGCAAAATCCTTTGTGGAGGACTTGTTTTTGCTATTTTTGTGATTTTAATGGGATATGGAGAGTATCAGCATTGGCAAAATAAAATTTTAGCGTTTATTTTCAAACATTCTCAAGAAATAGTTTTTATGGTAAGTTTATTAGTAATCGTTTATATGTTAAATTTGATTCTTAAAGAAATAGACAAAAAAACGAGAAGCTTTATAATAAAAACCGCAATTGTAATTTTTGTATACAGAGCAATGCCAAGTGTTGGACCAGCACTTCAATGGTGGGAGATTGACGTGCTTGGATTTGATAAAGCTTTTTTTGGAACTTTATCTCAAATAGGAGCAATTCTATCAATTTTGGGAATGTGGCTTTTTAGCGATTTTATAGCAAAAAAACCCGCTCACTATACACTTTTGTGGCTAACTGTCATTTCAACTATTTTATTTTTACCAATAATAGCGCTTTATTATGGGATTCCCCAACAATTGGGACTCTCTCCAAAAACAGTTGCAATAATTGATACGGCACTTGAATCACCATTTGCTCAACTTAGTATGATACCTCTTTTAACGCTTATTGCAATTTATGCACCTGAAGGTAAAAGGGCTACTTGGTTTGCCTTAATGGCAAGTTTAATGAATTTGGCTCTAACAGCTGGAGGATTACTGACCAAATATTTAAATGAAATTTTCGTAGTAAGCAGAGAAGTCGTAGAAAACGGAAAAGTAATTATCCCTCAAGATTATTCTAAACTCGGCATTTTAATGATAATCGTTACGGTTTTAAATATAACCATCCCAACCGTTACGATTTATTACTTAATGATAAGAAAAAAATGATATAATTTTTTTAAAAAATAGGAGGGGAAACATGGCAATTTTAATGCTAATTTTAATGAACCTTGCGGTTATGGCATCGATTTATCTATCAATCTTTGTAATTGAGGCAATTTTTGGAATAAAACTCGATCCTCAAAGTGTTAGCGGTCTTGCTATTTTAGCCGTTATTATAGGATTTAGCGGAAGCATTATCTCTCTTTTGCTATCAAAATGGATGGCTAAAATGAGTATGGGAGTAAGAATTATCGAAACTCCTACAACAGATGCCGAAAAATGGCTTGTTGAAACTGTTGAAAAACTTGCTAATAAAGCTGGAATTCCTATGCCTGAAGTAGGGGTTTTTGATGGACCACCAAATGCTTTTGCAACAGGTCCAAGCAAAAGCAATGCACTTGTAGCGGTTTCTACTTCTCTTTTTGACTTAATGGATGCAAAAGAAATTGAAGGAGTTATAGCTCACGAAATTAATCACATTAAAAATGGCGATATGATAACTATGACTCTCGTACAAGGCGTATTAAACTCTCTTGTATTCTTTATATCTCGTCTTATTGCAAATATTGTAGCGCCAAAAGATGAAGAAGGAAATCCAAATCCATTTGCGTATATGGCAATTAGTTTTGCGCTTGAAATTGTTTTAAGCATTTTTGCAACTATGCTTGCTATGTGGTTTAGCAGATATAGAGAGTATAAAGCCGATGAAGGTGCAGTAAGAATAGATGGGCCAGAAGGAATTTATTACGCACTTGCTAAACTTGGACAAATCCCAAAAGAACAAGTAGCTCTTCCTGCTGAAATGAAGGCATTTGGAATTGTTGGCTTTATAAGCGAACTTTTTAGCTCCCATCCTCCAATTGAAAAAAGACTCGAAAATATTAAAAGAGTAGCAAGAGAATTGGGATACAATATTTAAACATTTTCATTCCTAATTCTTTCTTCTTGATTTTCTCATTTTTATAAAAAAGCTATTCAAAAAAATTTATAATTTAGTTAGTAGTAATTGGTAATGAATTGATTTTTAAGATAATTTTTGAAATATTGAAATTTAGACAATAAAATTACTATCTGTAAAATGAGATCATAATTTCATAAATTTAAGTTTTTAAGAATTCAAAAACTAAGATAAAACCGTAGCTTAAAATTAAGATTCATATTCTTAAAAACGCATTAATCATTAAAAATCAAACTAATCTATAGTTAAAAAGAAAGAAAAAACTTTAAATCTTTTTATTGGAGATTTCTTCTTTTATTTTTGAAGAAATTTCTTTTACTTCTTGTGCAGTATGAGAGAGTTCTTCTAAAATATCCATATTTTTATTGTCAATTGTTTCAATTTCATCCATTGATTCATTAATATGATTAATTTCATGAGTATTTTTTTCAATACTTCTAACAATTTCATCAATAGATTGCACTAAAGTTTGAATACTTGAATCAATCTCACCTAAAGATTTTTGAGTTCTTTCTGCTAATTTCCTTACTTCATCCGCAACAACTGCAAATCCTCTACCATGTTCACCAGCCCTTGCCGCCTCAATTGCAGCATTAAGAGCCAATAAATTAGTTTGGTCTGCAATTTCTCTAATTACAGATACCACTTCTTTAATACCTTCCGCTTGGGAAGAGACTAAATGCGATTTTTCTACATTAATATTTAATTCATTAGTTGTAACCTCTACTAAATTTTTAATTTTATCTATAATGTTTTTAAGTTCTTTCATTGAATCATCAAGAGAATGAACATCATAAATTAATTTATCGCTTACATTATCTAATTCTTCCGAATTTTGCATATTAGTTTTTATCATATTTACAATTACGCTTCTTAATACATTTAACATTTTTTCCACTTCTCCTACAGGATTTTCAATTTTTCCTCTAAAATCATATTTTGCATATTGTTCCAAAAGATTATGTATTTTATTTAAATCTCTTCCAATTTTTAAAACTAACTCTTCAAGCATTTCATTAAATGAAGTTTTTAATTTATTGAGCTCAGGATTAGAAGTTGGTGCGGTAATTTTATTTTCTAAATACCCATTTTTAACTTTATTTACTATATTAATAGTTTGATTAACCAAAGCTTTTTCTTCTTCTATAGTTTGATGAACATTTTCCATACTTTTATTTATAAGTTGAGCCATTTGCCCAATTTCATCTTTTGAGTCAATCTCAACTTTTTTAAAAGAATCTCTCTTTCTTGAAATATATTCAAAAAATTCAATTAATCCCTCTTCAATTTTTTTAAGAGGAATGATGATGTATTTATTACTTATTTTATAACTTATAAAAATAATGATTCCTATTAAAACTAAATTGACTGAAATAATTGATATTACTGCTGAAATTACCTCTTTATTAGCAGATTCTTTCATCTTCGCTATGGTTTTTTTTACATCTTCCAAATAAGTACCCGTTCCTATTACCCATCCCCAAGATTTAAGTGATTTTACAATCGATAATTTGTCTTCATACTTTTTTGTTTTAGGGTTATAAAATTTATATTTAATAAACGCATAATCTTTCCCCGAATTTTTAATAGCATCAACTCCCAATTGAACAAAAGGAACCTTAGGCGTATTTATAAACGTTTTTCCTTCCAATTGAGGTTTTATAGGATGCATTACCATTTTATAATCCATATCATTTATCCAAAAATAACCACTTTTACCAAATCTTGCAGATCTTACTATATTTTTTATCTTTTCTTTAAGTTCTTTTTCACTATTATTTTTACCATGAAGATAATTTTCTTCCATATTTTCTGACATAGCCTTTTTATAATTAGCATCAATAATTTTAGTCATTATTTCAATTTTATCCATTAAAGCTTTTTTCTTTTCCGCCATAATAGTTTTTTTAAACAATTCTATGTTTTTTTCTGTAGTATTATAAATATTAATTATTGATACAAAAATTGAGACGGCACTAACAATAATAACCGAAGATACAATTAAAAGAAGTATTTTATTTTTAACAGATAAGTTTTTCATACTATTCCTCCCCCCTTTTTTTTCTTAAGTGTACTATTTTAGTAATCTTTTTGTCAAGCTTTATAACTAAAAAAAATTGAAAAACGTTAAAATTAATGTTACAATTAAATCCTAATTACATATAAAAGGTCTAACTTTTATGTTTACCGAAATAAAAGAAATCATTTTAGAAGCTGGAGAAATCTTTAAAGAAGGCTATTTCAACACCAACAAACATATAAACTTAAAAGGGAAAAAAGATTTAGTTACAGAATATGACATTAAAATCGAAAATTTCTTAAAAAAGAAATTGGCTAAGTTTAATTTCAATTTCATAGCAGAAGAATCACTTTATTTTAATAAAGTTTCAAATACGTTTATTATAGATCCTATCGATGGAACTACTAATTTTTCCCATCAAGTTCCTCATTGTGCAATTAGCGTTGCCGTTTATGAAAATTCTCATCCAAAATACGCTTTTGTATACAATCCTATTCTTGAAGAGTTTTTTTATGCTATAAAAGGGAAGGGGGCTTATCTTAACGATAAAAGAATAGAAGTTAGTAAAAATGAGAACTTTCAAAGAGCTTTAATTGCTACTGGATTCCCATATAGTAGCGCAGAAAATGAAGATGATTTAAATTGGGTTATAAATAAACTTCACAAAATTTTACCAAGATGTCAAGATATCAGAAGGCTTGGAAGTGCTTCTCTTGATTTGTGTTATGTTGGAAGTGGAAAATATGAAGGATATTATGAAATCAATCTTAAACCTTGGGATGTAGCTGCTGGAATGCTAATTGTTAAAGAGGCTGGAGGAGTTGTGAGTAATAATGTTGGAGATAAATATAATATGTTTGAAGACAAATGTATTGTAGCAAGCAATGGATTAATTCATGAAAAAATGATTGAAATTTTAGAATAAAAAAGGATCTTTATGAAAAAACTACTTAACATTGTAATTATAAGTTTGATGTTTATTAGCGGATGTAATAATCCTTTTACAAATGAAAGAATAGGGGTAGAATGTGACAAAGATTCAGCTATAAAATTAGCACAAGATATAATAAATAATAGTTTTGCAAAAGGCGATTTATCTATAAAAATTGATCGTAACAATATAATAGAATGGGATTATAAAAATGGAAGATATTTATGTAGAGCTAAAATAGAAGGCACATATAATAAAAAAATTTCTTATATTAAACAATTAGCTTTAGAAAAATATGGGTTTAAATTTGATAGTAAAACTAATAAAGTTAGTGGATGGATATTTTATCAAACTTATTTACCTACAGTAGAAATTAGAAAACTTAAAAATGGCAAAGAGTATAGTTTTTATGTTGAAATTTTAGATTCTTCTAAATTGCCTCAATGGTAATTTAGTAAAAGCTTTTTTAGTTTTGTATTTTATTAATCGTTAGTTAACATAATGTATATTCTCTGGAAATTTTATTTTTCACCTTCCATTATTCTTTTTAATCTTATTGCATCAAAAGGAGCGCTACAATCGCTTGTATTGTTAAAATACACATATCCGCTTTTATACTTTGTAAGTTCTTTTAAAAACTCATCTGGATAGCTACCTTTATATTTTCCTTTGTAACCATGAAGTCTAATATAAACAAAATCAGCCGTTTGTTTAATAAAAAAATTTTGATTAAAATCATGAGCAACAAGAGCTATATTTCTTGAAGATAAGATTTTATAAGTTTCATCGTTATACCAGCTTTTATTTCTAAATTCAATTGCATATTTTGCTTCCATTAAACCATCTATAAAATTTTTTAAAAGATTTTTATCAAACTTAAGACTTGGAGGAAGCTGAAATAAAATTACTTCTAATTTTTCTACTAAAAAAGCTTTTTTTACAAATTGATTTGCAATTTCTACATTTTTTAAAAGAAAAGTGTGAGTAATTAATTTATTTGCTTTTATAGACAAAGTTAAATTTAACTTTTTTAGTTTATATTTCCAAGATTTGAAAGTAGATTCTTTTGGGATTTTATAAAATGTAGAATTAAGCTCAAGAGTATTAAAATATTTTGCGTAATATTCGAGATATTTTGATTTAGGAAGATTGGGAGGATAAAAACACCCTACCCAATTTTGATAAATAAACCCACTTGTACCAATTTTCATTTAGTCTATCGTTAAATATATTATTTTTGGAAAAAATAACACAATTAAAAGCGTAATAATTTGTATAATAATGAAAGGAATTATCCCTTTATATAAATCTTTTGTCCGTATCAAATCTCCAGCCGCTCCTTTTAAATAAAAAAGACTAAATCCAAAAGGAGGCGTTAGAAAAGAAGTTTGAAGATTTATTGCAATAAGCAAAGCAAACCATAAAGGATCTATCCCAAATTCTTCAATAATCGGTATTAAAATAGGAATTACGATAAAAGTGATTTCAATAAAATCAATAAAAAACCCTAAAACAAAGATTATTATCATTGATATAGCAATAAAAATATATTGGTTTTGGATTGAATCCGTAAAAAATTCAGTTACCATATCTCCAGCTCCAGACTCATTAAAAACCAAAGAAAATGCCGTTGCGCCAATTAAAATCATAAAAATCATAGCAGTAATTTTTACAGTTTCTACGCTTGCATATTTAATAAGTTCAAAACTAAAAGTTCTATAAAAAATAGTAAGAATTATAGCACCAAGTGCCCCAATAGCAGCAGACTCGGTTGGAGTTGCAAATCCTGCAAAAATACTTCCAAGAACAATAATAATTAAAATCATAGGCGCTATTAAACTTTTTAAAGCTTGAATTACAACTTTTGAATATGGCTCATTTGTTTTAATTGCAGGAGCTATTTGTGGTTTTATAAAAGCAATAATTAAAACATACAAAATATAAAGCCCTACTACAATAAGTCCGGGAACAATGGCTGCTTTAAACAAATCCCCTACGCTAATATTCATAACAGCTCCAAGAATAATTAACACAATACTTGGAGGAATCAATTGTCCAAGAGTTCCACTTGCGGCAATTACGCCACTTGCAAGAGAAGGAGAATATCCATGTTTTAACATAATAGGAAGAGAAATTATCGTCATCATAACAACGCTTGCTCCAACAATACCCGTAGATGCCGCTAAAATTGCTCCTACTATAATAATCGCTATTGCAAGCCCTCCTCTAATTGGTCCAAAAAGTTTTCCAATGGATTCAAGCATATTTTCTGCTATTTTACTTTTTTCTAAAATAAATCCCATAAAAATAAACAAAGGAACAGCCATTAGAGTAAAATTTTGCATTATTCCATAAATCCTATAAGGCAAAAGTCCAAATACATCAAGCCCTATATTTGGATCAATTAGTGCTGCAAAAATTGCGCTTGCTCCAAAAGCAAAAGCTACGGGAATTCCAAGCATCAAAAGAATAAACGCTACAACGAATAAAATTATTCCAGTCATTTATGTCTCCATTTATAATATATTTTTCTCAATTCAGCTATAGCTTGAAGATAAAGCATCAAAAACGCCCAAATCATTGCACTTTTTATTATCCATCTACAACAAAGTCCTCCTGGATCTCCACTACCCTCACCTTGAGCATAACTCATTTGAACAAAAGGAATGGCTTCTACAAAAATTAAAGTGGCAAGAGGAACAATAAAAAATAACACCGCTACAAAATCTATTGTTAATTTAACTTTTTTTGGAAATTTATTATAAAGAATATCTACCCTTACATGTTTATTGTGACTTAAAGTATAAGCAATAGCAAAAAGAAAAGTAATATCATATAGATGCCACTCAAGCTCTTGTATAGCAATACTTCCTCCATGGAACAATTTCCTAACAATCACTTCATAACTTACAAGCAATGTTAATATAATTAAAGCAATAACAGAAATTAACATAAAAAACTTAGAAAGTTTATCAATTACATAATCTATTTTGGGAATAAACGATAAAATAAAAGCTAAAAAAATAGAGCCTAAAATTATTAAATCTAATTTTTCGGATATTAAAAAATCCATTTCACTCCTTTTTTAAAATTATATCAAATAAACTTCCAGCTCTTCTCCTTTTTTAATTACTTCCCTACCCTTTTTAATAATAGTTATCGAATTACTCGATGCTAAGGCACTAACCATACCGGAAGTATATTTATATTTTTTTATTACTTTCCATTTTCCATCTTTATAAATGCCCAAAGCCGTATGGTCTTTTTTAGGGTTTACTTTAAACTCTTCATCATTAATTGCTTTAATTTTCAACGGAAAATATTTTGTAGTTCCGCTCATTTTTTTTAAAGAAGGAACAACCAACATAAATGCATTTAAATAAGCACTAAGAGGATTTCCCGGAAGTGCAAAAACAACAACATTATCCATAATTCCAACCATCGTTGGACGTCCTGGTTTTACCATAATTCCATGAAAAAGAGGATTCAAATTATTCTTTAAAAACGCATTATACATAAAATCTTTTTCTCCAAAACTAATGCCTCCGCTTGTAATAATTACATCGTATCTTTCTTTTAAAGAGGCAATAAATTTTATGCTTTTTTCTAATGAATCTGGAATTATTCCTATAATATCACTATCAAATCCATTTTCTTTTAAAAGAAGTTTTATAGAATGCGAATTAACATTGTAAACTTCATCTTCACTTGCAATTTCCCAAGGTTCTTTCAATTCATTTCCAGTAGATAAAATAGCAATTCTCGGTTTTTGAAATATTTTTACGTTAACAATTCCTTGAGAAACTAAAAGAGCTAACTTATTAGAAGATAAAACTTCTCCTTTTTTTAATAAAATTTCCCCTTTTTTAAATTCTTCTCCTTTTATTCTAATATTTGCTCCCTTTTTTATATCAGGAATTTCTATATATTCATCGGTTATTTTCATACATTTTTCAATGGGAACTACAGTATCAACTCCCAAAGGAATTCTTGCGCCAGTCATTATTTTTACGCATTCATCTTCTTTTATTTCAAAATTTTCAAATTTATCTCCAGCATAAATGGTTTTTACAATTTTTAACTTTTTATTCTCACTATGTTTAAAAGCAAATCCATCCATTGCTGAATTATTAAAAGAAGGAGAATTTCTCGTAGCTTTTATATCTTCTGCTAAAACTTCTCCTAAAGCATCGTAAATAAAAACATTTTTAGTTATGGAAATTTCTTTCATAACATTTAAACATTTTTCCATTGCTTCAAAAAAAGAAATGTTTTCTAACATATTACCTCCTATAAATACTCAGGAAAATCATTGCTAAAAAGAATCAAATCTCCATTGCTTGTAATATCCGATAAAATTTTTTCCAATTTAGATTTATCTTTTAAAGAAATTTTATCAATTGTAATGTTGGAACATAAAATTTGCTGATTTAATTTTCCAGTAATTATTGCTATATCAAAAACTTTGTTAATTTCTTTTGCCAATTTAATATTCATTTCTTTACTAGCTTCTACCAAACCTGGGGTAACGATTATTTTTCTTCCAGGGTAATTTTTTACAATTTCAAAACTTTTTAACATTCCTTCTAAATTTCCATTAAAACTATCATCAATTATAATTTTTCCTCCAACTTCTATCTTTTGAAGCCTATGAGGAATAGGTTCTAAACTAAAAACTTTTTGTCTTATCTTTTCTATATCTTTAATAAATTCCAAACTTTGATATATAGCAAGTGAAATATTTATGGCATTAAACTCTCCTATTATTTTAGTTTCAAACTCGTAATCTTTATTATTTATCTCTAAAGTCCATTTTGTTCCATTTAAATCGGATTTAACATTTTTAATTTTATCTTTTATCAAGATTGCCTTTTCATGAGGAAGCTCGTAAGAAAAAGCTTTTTTTAATTTTGGCGATAAAAATATTTCGGACTTAGTTTTTTTAATATTCTCAATATTTCTAAAATATTCGATATGCTGAGGTCCAATCTTTCCAACTACAGCATATTCGTTTTCCAAAAATTCGACTATTTCTTTGATATCCCCTCTTTCTCTTGCTCCAGCTTCGGTTATATAAATTTGTATATCTTCCGAAAGATTATTATTAACATCTGAAACGATTCCTTTTAAAGTATTTACACTTCTTGGAGTCTTATATACCTTAAAATCATCTTTTAAAATTTGATAAATAAAGTTTTTAATAGAAGTTTTTCCGTAACTGCCTGTAATAGTAATGATTTTGGGATTAATTTTTTTTAGTTTCTCTTTTGCCTGTTTTTTAAACTTAATAAAAATCAAATATTCGGCTAAATAACTTAAACTTAAACTTATTCCTAATACTATTACAAGCAATAATCCTGGATTTACATTAGTTTTATGAAGAATCAAAAGAGCAGAACTTTCCACAAAGCCCAATATAACAAAAAATCTTTTAATCCTTGAAGTTATTTTTAGAGGTTTAAATCTCTTAAACCAAAAAATTAAAGCTGGAATATATCCAAAAAAAAGATAAATCCAAAAAAATTTATATGCAAAAATATAAGTAATTATCGGAATTATTAAATAAAAAAAGTGCCAACGATAATTATGAAAATTAAAAATTATTCTTTTTATTTTATAGTTATATAATTGTAAAACCGCAATTATATAAGCTCCTATCAAATAAGTCGTAATAAAATGTATCACTAAATTCATCAATTTAGCCTTTTAAATAAAATTAAGATATACTCTTTTTGTGGCATAATAGCAAAAATTATAAATAAAAATAAATAGGTTAAAATAGTAACGGCTTTATTTTGCGAAACAAATTTTAAAGCACTTCCAAACGACTTTTTTATTCTATTTCCCAGTAAATCCACGCTAAAAATCTCATCTAAAATCAAATGAGAAATATATCCTAAGAAAATAAAAAAACCCGTTAAATAACTAATTTTTAAAGAAACATTAAAATAATAATATAAAAAAGAAGTAGTAAAAAACCAACTTATAAAAGCAAAAGGAATTGAATGAATAATTCCTCTATGTTTTGTAAACTGCTTTATATTATAAAAAATAAAATTCCCTATTAAATAAGAAATAAACCATATCAAAACAACATTAAGAATCGGATATTTTCCAATATATGGATAAGTAAGAAAAAAAGCTATTAGATTTGAAAAAAAATATTGTATCGTTTTGGTAATTTTAGAATTGTCATGATCAATATCGGGCAAAATCCCCCCTATCATACCTGCAAAAAAATAAAGTATACTCTCTTTTGGAGATAAAGACAAACTAACAGCTCCCACCCCGCTAACAAATCCTGCTACGTTTATATGGGTAGAAAAACTAGCCATTTAATATCTTATCTCAAAATCTTTAAATTCTTGAGGCTCAATTTCAAAATATTCAATATTTTCTACCTTAGAATAAGGAGAGCCTTTTTTTAGAATTTCAAGAAACTTTTCTAATTTACCATTTTCAATGTTTGTTACAACTTCTACCCTTCCATCCGGTAAATTTCTTACATATCCCTTAAATCCGGCTTTTTTAGCATTTTCACTTACAAATTTTCTGTACCAAACCCCTTGAACCTTTCCAGAAACTAAAAACTTATAAGTCATTATTTTCCTTTAGCACTTTGAATCTTATTAATGTAAGCAAAATCAATGTTAATTTTTTTCTCTTTTTTTAAATTTTTCCCAAGCCTCTCAAGCACATTTTCAAAATTATCAAATAAATAATTAGCCATACTTCCAGGAATTGGGTTAATCTCGTTTAAATAAATTTTACCATCTTTATAGAAAAAATCGCACCTAATAAGAGCATTTTGAAAAGTTTTATTATAAATTTTCTTAAATTCTTTTATAAATTTATCTCTTAAATCCAAATCTTGATTAATTTTTATTTCTTTTCTACTAAAATCCATATATTTTTTTTCAAAATCTAAATAATCTTTTTTTTCTACCTTTTCCAATTTACTAAAAATCCATTCATCCGCCATACATCCCGCTAAATTATACTCTTCTATCCCTTCAATAAATGGCTCAACTATAATTAAATCATCAAATTCTCTTGCAACATCAAACGCATAATTAAGCTCGTTCTGATCTCTTGCTATGCTAACCCCAATACTACTTCCAAGTCTTGCTGGTTTTACAATTACTGGAAATTCAAAATTTGTATGAGGTTCTTTTATTATCTCATAATCTATTACATTAACTCCTATTTCTTTAGCATAAGCTTTTGTAAGAACCTTATTATAACTTATAGCACAAGCTTCGACATTTGGCGTAATCGTAGGAATATTAAAAAACTCAAGTATTGCTGGTATTTTTCCATCTTCTCCATCTCTTCCATGAATCAAATTTATCGCTACATCAAACTTTAATTTTTTTTCTTTTTTTAATAAACCTTGCTTATAATAAAATCCATTTTTTTTAATCTCAACTTTAAGAGAATTCTTATAATTTTTACTTGAAAAATATTTGCTTTTCATATTTTCTTTTTTAATCCAATAAAAATCTCTATTTTCATCTACATACAAAAACTCCAAATTATTATGTTTTATTTTTTCTTTTAAAGTTATCGCACTAACAATAGAAATTTCATGTTCAAAACTACTTCCTCCAAAAATAATTAAAAAAGTCATTTTACTCCTTTGCTAAGTCTTTTTAAAGCTTCTTTTATAATATCTTCTACTTTTCCGCTAATTCCAGCCGTTGCTTTTAAAATATCTGCTTTTTTAAAGCCTAAATTTT
>JAMORJ010000009.1 GCA_027063595.1 Nautiliaceae bacterium
AGGACTTGAAATTGAAAAGTTAGCTACTATTGTAGATAGTGGAGTTGATACCCCGGGATTTTTTTTACCTAAAGCAAATAAACAAAGCAAAGAGATTTTTTATAATTCCGATATGGTAATAAGTAAAGGAATGGGTAATTTTGAAGTTTTGTTTAATGAAGCAAATAAAGAGGTGTTTTTTCTTTTTAAAGTTAAATGCGAAGCTGTAGCAAGCGAAATTAATGCTAATGTTGGTGATTATGTGGTGCTTAGGAGCGAGAAATAAAAGAAAGGATAGATAATGTATTTTAGCGATTTGCTTTTAAAGCTTCAGGAATTTTGGAAGAATAAAGGATGTAATATAGTAATGCCGTATGATTTTCCAAGCGGAGCTGGAACGTTTCATCCCGCAACTCTTCTTAGAAGTCTTGAAAATAAACCTTGGAGGGTAGCTTACGTTGCTCCAAGTAGAAGACCAACCGATGGTAGATATGGAGAAAATCCAAATAGACTTGGAAGTTATTATCAGTTTCAAGTTATTATAAAGCCAAGCCCAGATAATATTCAGGAGATGTATCTTGAGAGTTTAGAATATTTAGGACTTAATTTAAAAGAACACGACATTAGATTTGTAGAAGATAACTGGGAATCTCCTACTCTTGGAGCGTGGGGACTTGGATGGGAAGTTTGGCTTGATGGAATGGAAATCACTCAATTTACTTATTTCCAACAAGTTGGTGGAATAAAAACTTTTCCTGTGCCAGTCGAAATTACTTATGGAACAGAAAGACTTGCGATGTATCTTCAAGGAGTAGATAACGTTTATGACATAAAATGGAATGAAACTACAACTTATGGAGATATGCACAAACAAAGCGAATATGAGTTTTCAAAATATAATTTTGAAGTAGCGGATGTTCAAATGCTTTTTAAATGGTTTGAAGATAGTAGAAGGGAAGCTAAAAGATGTATTGAAGCAAATTTACCGCTTCCAGCTTATGATTATGTTATTTTTTCAAGCCATATTTTTAACGTGCTTGATGCAAGAAAAGCGATATCTCAAACCGAAAGGCAAAATTATATTTTAAAAATAAGAGAACTTGCAAGTATGGTTGCTAAAAAGTATGTTGAGGTAGTTAATGGAGAAAATAATGAAAATTAAAGAAATTTATAATTTTTTAAACGAAATTTCTCCGTTTGAACTTCAAGAAGATTGGGATAATAGCGGACTTTTGATTGGAAATTTTGAAGAAGAAGTAAAAAAAGTTTATTTGACGCTGGATATTGATGAGAGCGTAATGGAAAAAGTAGAAGAAAATTCTTTAATTATTGCTCATCATCCTATTATTTTTAAAGGTTTAAAAACTCTTAGAGGAGATAATTTTTCTTCTAAATTTGCCATTGAATGTATCAAAAAAAACGTAAGTTATATTGCGATGCATACAAATTTTGATAAGACTCATTTAAATGTTTATTTTGCTACGAAAGTTTTGGGTCTTGATGGTGAAAGTGAGGGTTTTATATTTTATAGCGATGTGTTTATGGAATTTGAAAAATTAGTTGATTTGGTAAAAGAGAGAATGAAATTAAATTATTTAAAAGTTGTAAAATCAAGAAATTTTGTTAAAAGAGTTGCTATTACTACCGGTGCTGGTATGAGTTTATTACCTTTAATAAAAGCTGATTGTTTTTTAACGGGAGATATTAAATATCATGAAGCGATGGATGCTAAAGCAAAAGAAATTAGTTTAATCGATATAGGACATTATGAGAGTGAAAAATATTTTGTAGATTGTTTGTATGAAGAGGTAAAGGATTTGAATGTAGAGATTATAAAAATCAATTCTCAAAATCCGTTTAATTTAATTTGATATAATTTCAATAAAAAAGGTAGGGAATGAATAAGTTTTTAAAAGATTTAATCGAATTAAATAGGCTTGAGAGAAAGCTAAAAGAATTTGAACCAGTTGAAAGAAACATTAAAGCTCCTTTAATTAAGCTTGAAAATCAAAGGAAAGCTCTAGAAGAAAGACTTGAAAAGTTAGAAGAAGAGATTAAAAATATAAAATTAAAAAGAAGTAAAAACGAACTTTTAATTGCAGAACTTAAAGAAAAATTAAAAGAAATTGAAGAAAAACAAGCAAAAGTAAAAAGCGAAAAAGAATTTAAAGCTCTTCAAATCGAAGAAGAATTAGCAAGAGAACAAATTGAAAGTGCTAATGAAGAGATTGAAAGACTTGAGAAAATTTTAGAACAAAAAGAAGAAGAAAAGGCTGAATTAAAAAAAGAACTTGAAAAACTTGAAGCGGATATTACTTTACAAGAAGTTGAAGTAAGAGAAAAATTGGAAGTAATTGAAAAGCAAAAAGAAGAAATTTACAAAAATAGAGAAAAAATAATTAGTGAGCTTAATCCAAAGATTTATAGATTTTATGAAAAAATTAAAAGATGGGCTGGAATTACTGCAGTAACTCCTATTAGAAAACAAGCTTGTAGCGGTTGTAACATGAAAATAAACGATAAAGTTTTTAGCGAAGTGTTAAAAGGCGAAGAGATTGTGACTTGTCCTCATTGTGGTAGAGTATTGTATGTTGAAGAAGAAGAATAGTTTTGTAATTTTTTATTTCTTTTTTACTTTCTTAATTTATATAGTTTCTCTACCTTTTCTTATTTTTTTAAGTTTTAAAAAGAAATATAAAAAATCCATTCCTGCGCGTTTTTTCCTTTTTAAAAATCCTCCTTTTGAAAAAAAACTTTATTGGTTTCACGCTTGTTCTTTAGGAGAAACGAGAGCTTTAAAACCTATTATCGAAAGATTTAAGGAAGTGAATTTAAGCGTTATTACAAATACTGGATTTGAAGAAGCAAAAAAATTAGGCTCTAACGTAAGATTTTTGCCATACGAGATTTTTTTGCCTTTTTGGGTAAAACCTTGTAAATCTCTTGTGGTGATGGAAGCGGAACTTTGGTATATGCTTTTTTTTATGGCGAAGAGAAGATGTAGAAAAACTATTTTGCTTAATGCTAGAATTAGTGATAAAAGTTATTCAAAGTATTTAAAGTTTCGCTGGTTTTATAAAAAAGTTTTTGAAAATATAGACTTAGTGCTTGCTCAAAGCAAAAAAGATAAAGAGCGTTTGGAAAAACTTGGCGCTAAAAATATAAAAGTTGTTGGAAATATCAAAACTATTTTTAAACCAAACATTACTAAACACTATAAAAAATCAAAGCCTCTTTTGGTAATTGCTTCAACTCACGCTAAAGAAGAAGAAAAAATTCTCTCTCAAATTGATTTAGATAATTGGCAAGTTGTTGTAGTTCCAAGGCATCCAGAAAGGTTTGATGAGGTTTTTGAAATTATGAAAAAATTTAAAAATCCAGTTAGGTTAAGCGAAATAAAAAAATTGGACGATTTTGTTTTGGTAGATAAAATGGGAGAGCTTATTAATTTATATGCTATTGCCGATTGCGTGATTTTGGGAGGTAGTTTTGTCGATAATGTTGGAGGGCATAATCCTATTGAAGCTGCTTATTTTAATGTACCCATAATTAGCGGAAAATATTATTTTAATCAGACCGCTTTATATAAAGAGGTTGAAGGAATAGAAATTTGCGATGTTAATGAGATTGGTAAAAAGCTTGAAAATTTAAAACCAACAAAAATTAAAAATAAAGCGAATTTGGAGGAGATTGTAAGATTAATTAAAGGAGAAGAATGTATGAAATAAAAGAAGATAAAATTATCTTAAATATTAAAGCTCAACCAAATTCTTCGAAGAATAAAATAGCGGGAATTTATGGAGATGCAATAAAAGTTAATATAAAAGCGCCGGCAGTTGAAGGAGCTGCTAATAAAGAACTTATAAAATTTATTTCGAAAACTTTTAAAATTCCAAAAAGCGAGATTGAAATTAGGGGAGAAACAAGTAAGAAGAAACAATTAATCTTGCCAAGAAACGAAAAATTGGAAAAATTTTTGAGGGAATTGAAATGACAAATCAAGAAATTTCCAAAATTCTTTCTCAAACCGCTGATATGCTTGAAATTAAGGGAGAGAATCCTTTTAAAATTAGGGCTTATAGAAATGTAGCTAAAATAATTGAAAATTCAAGTAAAGATTTTGAAAAGCTTGTTAAGGATGGATTTGATTTAACTAAAATTCCCGGAATTGGAAAAGATTTGAGCGAATATATTAAAGAAATAGTTTTAACAAAGAAATTTTCAAAATTAGAAGAACTTAAAAAAGAAATTCCCGTAGGGCTTTTAGAGATGTTAAGCATTGAAGGTCTTGGACCAAAAAGAGTAAAACAAATTTATGATGCTTTTGGCGTAACTTCTTTAGAGGAGTTAAAAAAATATGCTGAAAGTGGAGAGCTTGATAAGTTGCCTGGTTTTGGACCAAAATTAATAGAAAAAATATTAAAAGGCGTAAAACAACTTAAAAAGGCTGGAATTAGATTTTTATGGGCGGATGTTGAGGAGATAGCAAAAGAACTTAAAGAATATTTGTTAGATTTTCCCGGAGTTGAAATTGTCGAAATTGCCGGAAGCTATAGAAGAAAAAAAGAAACGGTAGGGGATTTGGATATTTTGGTTATTGCTAAAGATTATCCAAAGGTTAGTGAATATTTTGTAAAGTTTAAAAGAGTAAAGGAAATTTATTCGGCTGGTCTTACTAGATCTACGGTTTTTTTAGATAATGGATTACAGGTTGATTTAAGAGCCGTCTCAAAAGAAAGTTATGGAGCTACTCTTCATTATTTTACGGGAAGCAAGGCTCATAATATAGAAATTAGAAAGTTGGCTCTTTTAAAGGGATTAAAGGTTAACGAATATGGAGTATATAGAGGTGATGAAAAGATAGCTGGTAAAAGTGAAGAGGAAGTATATAAAGTTCTTGGTCTTGATTATATTGAACCTGAACTTAGGGAAAATAGGGGAGAAATTGAAGCGGCTATTAATCATACTCTTCCTAAACTTATTGAATTGAAAGATTTAAAAGGAGATTTACATGTGCATACGAATGCTTCCGATGGAAGAGATGATATTGAAAATATGGTTAAAAGAGCTATTGAATTAAAAAGAGAATACATCGCAATTACGGATCATTCTTATTCTTTAAAAGTTGCAAATGGGCTTGATAAAGAAAGGCTTTTTAAACATTTAGAAAAAATTGATGAAATTCAAAAAAAATATCCTGAGATTAAAATTATCAAAGGAGCGGAAGTAGATATTTTAGAGGATGGAAGTTTGGATTATGACGATGAAACTTTAGAAATGCTTGATATTGTAATAGGTTCAATTCATACTAAATTTAGTGGAGATCAGACTAAAAGAATTTTAAAGGCTCTTGAGAAGATAGATATTTTAGGGCATCCTACAAATAGGATAATTAATAAAAGAAGTGAAATTGAAGCAAATTGGGAAGAGATTTTTTATAAAGCAAAAGAGTTAAACGTTGTGCTTGAGATAAATTCTCATCCAAAAAGATTGGATTTAACTGATATTTTAGCAAAAAAAGCAAAAGAGATTGGATGCAAGTTTTCGATAAATTCTGATGCTCATTCAACAAAAGCACTTGAGTATTTAAAATATGGAGTTAATCAAGCAAGAAGAGGATGGTTGGAAAAAAAAGACGTAATTAATGCTTTAAGTTATAAAGAGTTAATTTCTTTTTTTAAAGATTCAAAGTGATGGATGAATAAGTTTAAATCTTTTGTCATTCTTTTTTGAAGGGTAGGAATTTCTTTTGAGTCTATTTTATGTGAGAGAATATAGAAGTTGTTTAGAATATGAGAGATTGATCCTCTAAGCAAGATTAATTCTGGCGAAGCTTTTTTTGAATTTAATATATCTTCTATAAAATCAATGATTCCCGTTAAAATTTTATAAGAAGTTATCGGTTTTTTAAAACTTTCTTTAAGAGGTTTTATTAAATAGTTTAAATTGACGTTTGGGAGGGAATAATTGGTATATTCAAAAGAATTTAACATTTTTTCTATTATTTCTTTTTTGTTGATTTTTGGAAGAGTTTTGTCTTTTAGAGGAATTGTGCCTTCAATGTATGCTCCATCGCTTAAATTATAAACTTTTAAATTTAAAATTTTTATTATTTTTTCTATGTTTTGTTTTGAAGAGAGTAGTAGTGAGTCTGAATAAATGTCATCACTAAAATTTCCCTTTACTTTAATACCCTCTATAGCTTTGTCGTTTTTATTATCGTAAAAGCTATTTGAGGCGTGTTTATTGGTATTTAATCTAAACCCAAGATCCATTCCGCAAAGATAGATTTCGTTTGTAAAATAAGTAGCTATTGAAAATCCAGCATTACCTACGATTGGAGAAGAACCAATTACATAATTTTGAGATAAACTAAAAGCTTCTCTATGATACATTAAAGGATTTTTTGCCATTTTAAATACTTTTGGATTTACTACGCTTGCTCCAATAAAATAACCGTTATATTTTGGTAAGACGTCTTTTAAAGCTTCAATTAAGGTTTCAACTCTTTCTTGCTCAATATGAAAATCGCTTTGAATGCCAGCTTTTATTAAAGGTTTTATAGCGGTTCCAACGGAAATTAAAATCATGCTATTTTTATTTTTTTTTATAAATTCGATGTTTTTTTCTAAACTTTTTCCGTTTGCAATTACGCATATAGGGATGTTTAGTTTTTGTTTTTTTAAAAGAGTTTTGTATTTATTCAAATTTTTTATATGATTTTTAATTCCCTTTATTTCGTCTTCATAAGTTCCCCATCCTCTAAGTTTGGTTACTCTAACTTCATTAAATTTAGCAATTGCATCTTCAATTAAAGGATGATTATACGTTTTTAAAAATAAAGACAAAAAAGAAGAAGTTATTTTCCTTTCGTAATAAAATTTTTCAATTGCATAATAATCCAAAGTTCCGTTAACCCATAAAAAAAATCTTTCGTTTAATTTGTTGTATATTTTTTCATAATCCACAAAATATAAACTTATTGCAAAAAATTCAGGATTTGGTTCGTAAACAAAAAGAGATTGAAATTCAAAATTATCCACTAAAATATCGAGATGTTTTCCTGCAAGTAAGCCGAAAATAGCCGTTGTGGGTAAAAAGTTTTTTTCAAAATAAAATCCTTTTGGGGAATAGTTTTTTATGGTTTTTGCTTTATTGATTAGTTTGTTTATTATTTTTCCCGTAACAAAAAATTCTTTTTTTAAATAAGAAGGTTCGATATAAAAGAATTTTTTTTCCCATAAATTGTTATGAGTAGGAAAAAATGCAAAAGTTTTTGAATCTTGTGTAATGGAGTTTGGGTAAAGTTTGTTTCCTGCTTTATCGAAAATATTGTCTTCTTTTATTAAATAATTTCTTGTTTTTAAGTTTTTGATTAATTCATAATAATGAGGTATGTTTTCGTATAGAAATTTTATGTTTTTTTCAAAAAGTTTTTGCATGTTAACTCCGCTAAAAATCAGAAGATTTTTAGCGAATTATATCATTATTGTTTTAATTGAAGCAGAGTATTTAGCATTTGATCGGATGTTGTAATTGTTTTTGAGTTGGCCTGAAAACCTCTTTGAATAATAATTAATTGAGTTAAAGATCTACTTAAATCAACGTTGCTCATTTCAAGAGCGCTTGGCTGAATTGTTCCTCTACCTCCGGTCCCAGCTGTTCCAACTATTGGATCTCCAGAGTTTGGAGAAGCACTAAATAAAGTTCCTCCCTCACTCATTAATCCTTCGTTATTTACAAACTTAGCAAGAGCAACTTGTGCTAAAGAATAGCTTCTACCGTTTGTAAATACTCCAATAATAGTTCCTGTTTGATCTACTACTAGTTGCTCTAAATCTCCTCCAGGATATCCATCTTGCGTTTGTCCGGAAGTTGAACTTGGAGCCTCAAAGCTCGTTAGTCCGTCAAAAGCTCCCATTGTTCCAAAATCTAGTTGAACGGCTTGTCCAAGATCGGCTCCATTGTTTGGATCAAATAATAAACTTGGAGGGTTGTATGAATTTATACTACCATCTGGGTTAAACTTTACATATCCATATGCTGGGTTTTTTAAACTTGCTGGAGATGGAACTTCCGCCCACCATTTCCAAACCGTAGGATCGTTTGGACCTGTTGATGTGTGAGTTTTTCTAAAATGAAACGTTAGCGTATGTTTTGCTCCAAGAGAATCGAATATATCAAGGCTTGTAACATGTACAGCGGCGTTCATACTTTGAGTTAGAGCAACTCCTCCAGCGGCTACGCTACCATTTATTGGAGAAAAAGCATCTGTAAATAACTTATTGTCTTGACCATCTGGATATCCGGTAGCTGTAATCGTAAATGAATTTGGAGAGGTATTTTTAATAGTTAATTTACCATCTTCGTTAATTGTTACAATTCCGCTATTTTGAGAAGTTGAATTTAAAGGATCTCCGCTATCATCAACCGCAAGTTGCCAAATGTGTCTTAAATCTTCGATATCATGAAAATAATAAACATCATTTTTCATAAAAGTATTTGTGCTTGTTCCAGTTCCAAGAGGCTCAAAAATTTTATAAAGTCTTCCAAGAGGAGTAGTGGTATCTGTTATAATATTTCCGTTAGAATCTTTTACTTGAACTTGAGTAATTTTGTTTTCTGATTCTTGGATTTTTCCGTTGTTAAAAGTAATGATATCGTTTAAGTCTCTATCGCTTAAATCTTTTTGAAGAAGACAGCATAAGTCGCTAATGGTCTGAAAATCTTTTCCATAAGTAAAAGTATCACTAGTCCCGTCAGAGAAAGTAAAAGTAATTTTTTGTCCTACGTTAAAAAAAGCTCTTTCTTTATTTGAATCGTATGTCCAGTGAAGTCCTTCTAAAGAGTCGCTAATAATTGGATCTTTTGGTTGATAGCTACCGTTTGTCGTTCCGCATTCTTCGCTTTCGTTGATAGCTTTATCTTTGTATACAAATTTTCTATTTTCTCCAAGGCCTGTTATATTAACAACAATTCCTTGGCCGTCTTCTAAATTAAACGCATCTCCGTTTTCGTTAAACAATTCCCCAACATCATCAGCTCCAATAAAACTATTTTGAATGGCTTTAATGCTGTTTGTAGTAGTAGAAGGTCCATCTAATCCCTTAAAAATAGCTTCAAGAGTTTTGTTTGTCGATATATTTTTAACTTCCGTTTTTATTCTGTTTTGAGGGTCAACTATTTGACCGTTTCCATTAAGATATACTTTATATTGACTTGATGTGGTTTCTCCCGTAGAATCTTCGATGATTTTGTTTATTTCATCGATCAAATCTTTTATTGTAGTAAATTTTCTATCTTCAGCTGTTTTGTTTGCTCCATATGTAAACGTAAATACTTCTGTTGCCGTGTCTATACTTCCATCTCCGTTTTTATCTATTGCAAGAGTAATTTTATCAACATCTGGAGTTAGTGAAATTTTTTCTCCTAATGCATTGTATAAACCGTTAAAATCGGCAGTTTGTTCAACCGTTCCTCTTGTTGGGGCTTTTTCTATAATATGATCTCCGCTATTTAGATTTGCTTTTATTGAAATTTTACTCGTTGGATTTGCTGGAGTCGTAAGTCCCGGAGGAATTGAAATTGGTTGAAGACCTTTTGCCGTATCGATATTGTGAGTTTCGGGATCAGCTAGCCAACCTTGAACTATGTATCCGTTGGGATCAACAAAATTTCCTTCGGCATCAAATGTAAAATCTCCGGCTCTTGTGTATCTATATGTTTTTCCTCCATCTCCACTAACAACGAAAAATCCATCTCCGTTAATAGCCATATCTGTATTTTTATCGGTATTTTGAATACTTCCTTGTTTAAAAATCGTTTCAACCGCACTTACGCTTGTTCCAAGTCCGATTTGAAGAGAATTTTTACCTCCAAGCGTTCCTTGAGGAGCGGTTGCGCTTTTTACGGTTTGGGAGAGCAAATTTTGAAAGTTGGTTCTACTGTATTTAAACCCAACCGTATTTACGTTTGCTATATTATTTGCCTCAACGTCCATTGCAGTTTGATGAGCGTTAAGTCCACTAACTCCGCTCCAAAGACTTCTCATCATTTTAAGTTCCTTTTTTTATTTTTTTCAAGCAAAAATTATTCCTTATCTTTTCATATCGATTGCTCTTTGAATCATTTGATCTGAAGTAGTAACGGTTTTGGCGCTTGCCTGAAACGCTTTTTGAGTGACGATAAGTTCGGTCATTGCTTGAGCGAAATTAACGTTTGAAGTCTCAAGCGTGTGAGATAATATTTTTGGAGATAGATATTCTCCGTTTTCGTTTAAATATAAAAACGCTTTTCCTGAGTTGTCGGTTTGAATAAAGTTATTGCCTCCAACATTTGCCAAACCTTGGTCGTTTTGAAAATGAAATACCGGAATTTGGGCTAAAGTAACTTGTTTAGAATTGGAGAAAATTCCAACTATTTTGCCATTATCTAAAACTTCGTAATTTTTTAAATATCCTTCTTCCACGCCATCTTGAGTGAAAGAGTAATTAATTCCAAAAGGATCGATTTTGGAAAAAGAAGTTAAATCAAACGAAAAGTTTATATTATTAAAACTAATGCTAGTTGGGGATATTAAATATCCGTCTGAATTGAACGTAAAATCTTTTGTAGTTTTAAGAGCTTCATTTGGAGTTTGAATTGTTATTTCTCCTTTCCATATAATTTGATTATTTAATACTTTTTCTTTTGTAAAGGAGATGGTGGTTGGAAGTTTGTTTCCGTTTTGATCAATTACGTATCCTCCAAATTCTTGAGTATTTTGATTGAATGTATAACTTTTATTGGAGGTTTGAGGATATATTTCATTTCCCACTCTTCCAAGATTTGAAATAAATAAGTCGTTTGAATTTTCGGTTGTTTGAATGTATGAATTTAAAGTGTTTAAAGAGTTGTTCGTAACGACGATTCTTCCTTTATTATCTAAACTAACTTCTACTTTGTTTGGGTAAGCAACATTTGCCAGCGTTTGGATTTCGTTTATTAAATCATTTAGGGTCGAAAACTCAAAAGGATTTGTTGGTTCGGTTTTATAAGTAAGTTTTGCCGCTGCTGTAGATTCCATTAAAGGCGTGTTTGATTGAAGAACGAATTTGTTTTGCGTAGTAATACTAAGTTTTCCATTATCTGCTTTGGCTATAAAGCCTTTTGAATTTAATTCATCAGCAATTGTTTTTGCTATTTCTTCTTTTGTAGATCCATCAGGCAATGTGAGATTTATTTGAGTTCCATTTAAAATAAAATCGATATTAACTTCTTTTCCATCTAATTGATCGTTTTCCATACAGAAAGTTGAAGTTAAATTTCCGCTATTGTAAGTTACATTGTTTCCAAATCCAAATACGAAGCTTTGATTGTTTCTAACTTGTAAATCGTTTCCGTTTTTGTCGTATAGAGCACTTATGTCAATATCTTTTGTAGCAGGTTTTGTTGTGCTAATGGTTCTATCATCATTTAAATTTGCTTGTAATTCTACATTTTTGGTGGCTACGGCTGGTAAGATTACGTTTTCTGGAAGCGATATGGGAGATAATTCTTTATTTGGCAAAAGATTTGTAGTATCAACGTTTTGATTTACATAGTATATATCGTCTTTTTGAATTAAATTGTTTGCATTGGCTACTAATAAATACTCTCCATTGTCATTTACTAAAAAACCTTCAGCGTCTCTTTTAAAAGTGCCGTTTCTTGTGTAAAATGTTTTATCTCCATTTTTTACGGCAAACCATCCTTCATCTCCTATTGCCAAATCAAAAGTATTATCTGTTTTTACTAAGCTTCCAATGCTCATATCTTTTGCGCTTGAGTGCAAATAAGTTCCAAGTCCTATGTCTGATGTAGGAGAAGCGTTTTGAAGAGTATTTGAAAAAATAGTTGCAAATTCTGGAATTGATGCTTTATATCCTATTGTATTTATATTGGCGATATTATCTCCCCAAATGTCAATTCCACTTTGGAAACTAATAAGTCCGCTTACTCCATTATAAAAAGAGGTAGTCATTTTTTATCCTTGCCATTCGTATATTTCTTTGATTTTATCAAAAGGAATGTAACTGCTGCCAAGTTTTACGTATGTTGTGCCTTTTTCGAATTTTATGGATTCTATAGGATATGCTCCAAGAGCTGTTGTATGAGTTTTTCCATTAGGAGAAGTGTATGTTGCTTCTACTTTGTAAGTATCCGAAGGAACTCTATTTCCGGTATTATCCGTTAAATCCCAATCAAAGCTTAATATTCCTTTGTTGTGAGCTTCAAGAGGAAAAGTTCTAACGATGTTCCCGTTTTTGTCTTTAATTTGAACTTCTCCGCTACTTATATCATCTCCAAAATATAGTTCAAAGCTAACTTTATTATCATCATCAGTTACGTTTATGTATCTATTCCCCGTATCGGCCATTTTTCCAATGGCACTTATTACAGTAAGTTCGCTTGATTTTGATAAGGTTTGGGATAGTTTATCGAGTGTGTCTTTCATGTTTTTATTCATTTCCATTGTCGATAGATAAGCCGTTTGTTCAAGCATTTTATCGGTATCCATTGGGTCAGTTGGATCTTGATATTCAAGTTGCGTTAGAAATAGTTTCATAAAAGCGTCTTTATCAAGTTCGGAATCTGGGTTATATACAAAATCATTTGAAGTTGTTTGATTTATCGTATTTATAGTATTAATAGCCATTTTTTAGCCTTTTTTTTTATTAAAAAAAAGCAAAAAGCGTTCC
>JAMORJ010000010.1 GCA_027063595.1 Nautiliaceae bacterium
GAGAGGAGGTAAAGAGAGAATATGGATTTGAACTTGAAGATTATCAGAAGGCAATGGGAAATATCGAAAAATATGATGGGATAGTTTTGGCGGTAGCTCATAAGGAGTTTAAGGATTTAGAAGATAAGATAAAAGAAGCAAGGAAAAATTCAGATGTTGTGGTTTACGATATTAAAAGCTTCTTTGATAAGAGTTTGGTTGATGGGAGATTATGAAAGATTTTTTTAAAAAACTTAATTTTTTGCTTACAAGCAAAGATAAACGCGATTTGTTTTTTCTTTTGCTTTTTTCAATTTTGGTTTCTTTTATAGAAGTTGTAGGAGTTGGGGCTATAATGCCTTTTATTTCCATTGCTACGGATTTTGAAAAAATTCATACTTCTTTTTTTAAAGAGATTTATGATTTTTTTGGTTTTAAGAGTGATGTTAATTTCGTGATTTTCGTAGGCGTTGTGTTAATAGTTTTTTATATTTTTAGAAGCGTAGTTAATTTGAGTTATTTTTATTTTTTAAATCGTTTTTCTCAAGGAAGATATCATCTTTTAGCTTATAGGCTTTTTGAGAGATATTTGGGAATGAATTACATTGATTTTATCAATAAAAACGTCTCTTACCTTACCAAAACCATTGTAAATGAAGCAAATAATTTAGTTCAGTTAATTTCCGAATTTTTGTTTATGATTAGCGAAATGTTTATATTGGTATTTATATACGTTATGCTTTTGTGGGTAAATTGGAAAATGACGCTGCTTTTGACGATATTTTTAGGATTAAATGTTTTGATTTTAAAAGTTACTATTTCAAAAAAAATAAAAAAAGCTGGTGAATACAGAGAATTAATGCAGCGTAAATTTTATGAGATTATGTTAAATTCTTTTGGCAACTTTAAAATGATAAAGTTAAAATCTAACGATAGAGATATTTTGGAAAAATTTAAAATAGCAAGTGTTGCTTTTGCCAATTCAAACATTACAAACGCTACGTTAGCTCAAGTTCCAAGACTTTTTTTGGAGGCTATAGGATTTAGTTTAATAGCCTTAATTATTATTTATTTAGTTTTTAAATATCAACAAGACGTTAGTGGGGCACTTCCTATTCTTAGTATGTTTGTTTTGGGACTTTATAGGTTAATGCCAAGCGTTAATAGAATAATGAGCGCTTACAATCAAATCCTTTTTAGATTAAAGTCTCTTGAAATAATTCATAACGATTTATTATACGAGCCTGAAGAACTTGGAGATGAAGAAATAGAATTTAAAGAAAAAATAACTCTTAAAAATCTTTCTTTTGAATACGAAAAAAACAAGCCTATTTTAAAAGATATAAATTTGACTATTAAAAAAGGCGAGAAAATAGGTATTATAGGAGAGAGTGGAAGTGGAAAGAGTACTTTGGTGGATTTGATTATGGGACTTTACAAACCAACGAATGGAAAAATTTTTGTTGATAATGTCGAACTTAATGAAAAAAACGTAAAATCTTGGAGAAAAAAAATAGGATATATTCCTCAAGATATGTATTTATTTGATGGAAGCATAGCCGAAAATGTTGCTTTTGGAGAGAAAGTAGATGAAGAGAGAATAAAAGAAGTTTTAAAAATGGCTAATTTGCTTGATTTTTTGGAAAAACATCATCAAGGAATTTATACGAGAGTAGGTGAGAGGGGAATTAAACTTAGTGGAGGTCAAAAACAAAGGGTTTTGATAGCAAGAGCTTTGTATAGTAACCCGGAAGTTTTAATTTTAGATGAGGCAACTAGTGCTTTAGATACCAAAACGGAAGAAAAAATAATGAAAGAGCTTTATAAAACGGCAAAAAACAAAACCATGATAATAATAGCTCATAGACTTTCTACTCTTAACGAATGCGATAGAATTGTAAAGATTGAAGATGGAAAAATTAATTAGCGTTTTAACTCCAACTTACAATAGAGCAAATAAACTTCATAGAGTGTATTATAGTATAAAAAAACAGACTCTAAAAAAAGTTGATGAAAAGTATATTTTTAAGTGGGTAATAGTGGATGATGGAAGCAGTGATAATACTAAAGAGTTGGTTGAAAAATGGCAAAAAGAAGTCGATT
>JAMORJ010000011.1 GCA_027063595.1 Nautiliaceae bacterium
AAGGAAAAACGGCTTTAAATTTTCCTTGATAGTTAAATTCTTTTATGGCTTTATTAAACGAATTGTAAAGAGAATTTATTTGTTTTCTAATTAAGTGAGGAAAACGAAGTAAGATTGGTCCTTGATATCCTTTTTCTTCAATTTCTTTTACTATGTCTATTAATGCTGGTTGATTTCCGTAATTTATTTTTAATTTTCCATTTTCTATAAAAAAATTATTTGCTCCCCAAATGTCAATTCCATAATTCATTTTTTGCCTTTATAGTTCTTTTTCGAAAAATTCTCCTTTTTTAAGCTCATCTTCTCCAACGATTAAGGCTTTTTTAAATTTACCTTTATCTGCAGCTTTAAGATGTGCTTTTAAAGATTTTGGTTTAACTTCTACATATACTTTTTGATCTTTTCTTAGTTTTTTTGCTTCTTTTTGAATAAATGGAATTGCTTCTTCTATCATAGCTCCAATATAAATTCCTTCTCTTTTGTCTTCTTCTTTTATTAAATCCATAATTCTTTCAATTCCAATGGCAAATCCAACGGCTGGGGTTGGTTTTCCTCCTAAACTTTCAACTAATTTATCATATCTTCCTCCACCTGCTATTGCACTTTGTGCTCCAATTTCGTTTGAAATAAATTCAAAAGTTGTTTTTGTGTAATAATCAAGTCCTCTTACTAAGTTTTTGTCTATTTCGTATTTAATTTCGAGATTATCAAGACCTTTTTGTAATTTTTCAAAATCTTCTTGACATGTTTTACACAAATGATCTGTAATTTTTGGAGCTTCTTTTAAAATTGCTTGACAACTATTAAGCTTACAATCAAGCGTTCTAATGGGGTTTTGTTTTATTCTTCTTTGGCAATCTTCGCAAAGAGAATCTTTATGCTTTTGTAAAAATTCAACTAATTTTTCTTTGTATTTTGGCATACATTCGCTACATCCAAGAGAGTTTATTTTTAAAGTATATTTTATTCCTAATTTATCAAAAATATCCGCTGCCATTGCGATAATATTTATATCTTCCCATACGCTTGGTTCTTTAAAGCTTTCTACTCCAAATTGATGAAATTCTCTAAATCTTCCTTTTTGTGGTCTTTCGTATCTAAACATAGGACCAAAATACCAAAATCTTTTTGGAGTTTCCAATCTATCGAATTTGTGTTCGATATAGCTTCTAACAACTCCCGCTGTTCCTTCTGGCCTAAGACAAACTTCATTTCCTCCTTTATCTATAAATTCATACATTTCTTTATTTACTATATCGCTACTTTCACCAACGCTTCTTTTAAAGAGTCTAGTTTCTTCTAAAATAGGAGTTTCAATATAGCTAAATCCGTAATTTTGGGCAACTTCTCTTGTTGTATCAAAAATTTTTAGAAATTTGTCATCGATTATATCTTTCATTCCTCTTAGTGCTTTTATCATCTAAAGCCTTTTTTTTGAAATTTTACTAAATTTTTGAGATTTAAAAATTTTAATAAAATTGTTAAAATTATTTTTTAAATTATATCAAAGGAAACTGATGAATATACTTTTTATTGGAGATATTGTGGGAAAACCCGGAAGAAAACTTATAAAAAAGTTTTTACCGATTTTAAGGCAAAAATATAATATTGATTATGTTATTTCAAATTACGAAAACATTGCTCATGGATTTGGAATAACTGAAAAAATTTACAACGAAATGAAAAATGTTGGAATTGATGTTTTTACTGGAGGAAATCACTCTTTTGATAGAAAGGAGGTAATTAAACTTTTGGAAGAAAATAAGGTGTTAAGACCTCTTAATTATTTTGAGGCTCCTGGAAATTGGTATTATGAAGATGAAAATATTATAGTAATAAGTGCTATGGGGATATTTTCTATGCCTTATGGAAAAAATCCTTTTATAGAATTAAAAAAGTTTGTAGAAAAAAAAGAAAAATTTATTTTTATAGATTTCCATGCTGAAGCTACTGCTGAAAAAAGAGCTTTGTTTCATTTATTGAAAGGAAAAGTAGGTGCAATTGTTGGAACACACACTCATATAGGAAGCGATGATTTAGAAATTGAAAATGGGACTTGTTATTTAACAGATATTGGGCTTACTGGGTGTAGAGATAATGTAATTGGAATGGATATAAAAGCTCCAATTAAATATATGCTAACGGGTATGAAACAGCATTATGATGTACCTAAGAAATGTAAAAGTATTATGCAATGTTTGATAATTGAAAGCGATGGTAAATTTAGTAAAAGAGCTTTTAAATTAAAAATTTATGATGATAAAATTGAAAAAACTCAAGAGAGCGAAAATGGAAATTAGTAATTCTTATGATGTTTTAATGTGGCTTAGAAATAAAAATTTATTAGAAAATAAGCCTAAATATTGGTGGCCAAATGCTGGAAGTTTTGAGGTGGTAGTTGGTGCGATTTTAACTCAAAATACTAAATGGGAAAATGTCGAAAAAGCTCTTAATAATTGGAAAGAAAAAAATAAAGAATGGAAAATTGAAGAAGTTGGAAGTTGCGATCCTTCTTTTTTAGCAGAGTTTATAAAACCCGCTGGTTTTTATAATCAAAAAGCTAAACGTTTAATAATGCTTAGTAGAAATATTTTAAAAGATTTTGGAAATTTTGAAAATTTTAGGGAAAATGTTGATAGAGAGTGGCTTTTAAGTCAAAAAGGAATAGGATTTGAAACGGCAGATAGTATACTTTGTTATGCTTGTTTTAGAGATACAATGGTTATGGATACTTATACTAAAAGACTTATAAAAAAATTTGGGTATGAGTTTGATAGTTATGATGAAATGAAAGAGTGGTTTGAAAGGGGAGTGATTGAGAATTGGGATAAATTAAAAGATCTATACGAAAATGATTTAAATTTATGTTTTAGTCGCTTTCATGGAAAAATAGTTGAGTATATGAAAAAATGAAAATTAAAGATTTAGAAGTAGAAATAAAAAGAAAAAATATTAAACATATTTATTTGAGAATTAAAAATGATAAAGTAGAAGTTAGTTGTAACAATTTTATCAGCAAAGATTTTATAAAAGAATTTGTTTTAAAACATTATGAAAAAATTAAAAAGCAAATAAGGACAAGAAAAGATAAAGATTTTTATAGACAAAACGCTCCTAAAATAATTTTGCCTATTGTAAAGAAATATTCTAAATTGATGGGTTTATTTCCTTCAAAAATTTCTTTTAGATTTAAAATAAGTAACTGGGGAAGTTGCACAAGCAAAAATCATATTATTTTTAATTATTATTTAATTGATGAAGATAAAGAATTTATTGAATATGTAGTAGTTCATGAATTAGCGCATATAAAATTTAAGCATCATAAAAAGGAATTTTGGGAATTAGTAGAGAGATTTTTTCCAAATTATAAAAAAGTAAGGGAATAAATCCCTTATTTATTAAGAGCTTCTACTGCTTTTAGCATCATAAGTCCAGCTTCATTTACGCTGTTTCTTCCTAAATATTTAGCTTCTCTAGCAGCTACATATGCTTTTTCAAAGCTTTCTTTGCTTAATCCAGATTTTTTAATTGCTTCTTTAATGTTTTCTGGTAAAATTCTTACTTTTTGCTCTTTTACATACATACTTCCAGTATCGGCAATTGCTTTTACTACTCTGTAAATTGTTGGATTAATTGGTGCACCAAATCCTTCTGGAACTCCGCTCATTGCTTCATCCATCATTTTTCCATATTCAGTTTCGATAATGTGTCCATCTGGTAATATTTCTATAAATCCTTTTGCTTCAAGGCTATCAAGCGCTTCTGTTATTTTTCTTTTTTCATCTTCGTTTTTACCTTCTAAAATATTTTCTATTGCAATGCCTTTGTCTGGAATCATTTTAAAAATATCCATTTCATATCTTGTCATGTAAGGAAGTTTTGGATGAGTTGCAAGTTCTTCATATAAAAGTCCAGATTTACTTGGTTCATAAGTTCCAAGAATTCTTTCTTTTCTTGCTTCTTCAACCCATTCTCTATTTGGAGCACTAAAAATTTTATTTGAAATAGCAAGAGTTTTTACTGACCAGCTATGAATTGGTCTTTCGTCGTAATTTTGATCTTCAATAACTTTTTCTCCATCTGGAGTTACGAAATATACGGCTTTTCCTTTTTCATCAACTCCTTCTGTAATAAGGCCAAATGCTTCAAGAGTGTATAGATATTCTCTTAAGTCAAAATTTTCTTCAAACCATTTTTTCTTATCTTCTAAATCTTGGAATTTTTTAGCAATTTCTTGTTTTTTCTTTGGCATTTCATCAAGTCTTCTACCATATTTTTCGATTAATTTTTTGTATTCCCTAATTTTTCTTTCAAGCAATTCTGCTTTAATTTCGTCAAATGTAGGAGTTTCTTCTGGATTTTCAGGTACTTTTTCGTCCCAAATTTTTTTGATTGTTTTTAAAGTTTCTACTTCTTCTTGAGAAATTGCAAATGTTTTTAGAGGCTTTTCTGTTTTGTCTTTATAGATTCTGTAAACTTCAAGAGCGTTTTCTCCAGCTTTTGTTAACTCATCAACATCGGCTACATATCCAAGCATTTCGAGATTTGCTAAAGCGTCTAAATCAATTTCTTCTCCATCTGCTACTTTTGCGATATCTTCTAAAATAGAAATATCAAGAACACTACCTTCTGTTGCCCATCCACCATAAGTTAGAGTATTTTTTACCGCTTGTCCGAGTTCTGTAAATGTAAAGTATTCTCCATTTGGAATTGAATAAGCTATAAGTCTCATTGCTTCAAGTAAATCTTTTTTATTTCCTTCTACTGGAAGATAATGTGCATCAGTTGGACCCATTGGAGATTTTCTGATGTATTCTGCAAGTTCTGCATCAATTACTAATTCTGGATTCATGATTTTATATGCTTCGTATAAATCAAGTGCTTCTTGAGTAAGCTCTCCGTTTTCAGCAAATCCTCTTTTTTCCAATTCTTCGTTTGAAATAGTTGTGGTTTTATTTTTATTTTTAGTAGCTGCATCAATCATTGCAATAACTTCGCTGCTTACCCATTTGAAATTATCTTTCCATTCATCTATATTTTGAATTTTATCTTTTACTCTATTTAAAACATCCGCTACTATTTGACCAGCGTATGTAAACTCAGCTTCTGCTGGGACTGGAAAATGAATTACTCCTGCTAAGTTTAGCTCTTCTAAAGCTTCGTTGTTTAGAGCATCTGTTTTTATTGTTTTTGTGTCACTATTGAATAATTCAAGTATAATTTTTGCTGCTTGTTTTTTAATAATCATTTGCGTGCCTCCTAATATTTTTTTGTAATTCTATCAAAATGATAAAGTTTTAGTCAATGAATTTTAGCCTCTTTTACTAAAGTTTACCGATTTTTAAGTCGGGGGCTAATTTAAAATGATATCTAAAGAAAGAAAAAAAATAAAGGGTTTATTTTTCTGGATTTACAACTTTTGCAATTAAAATGGAAATTCCGTAAAGAATTAAAAGAGGAGTTGCCATTGCAAGTTGAGAAAATAAATCTGGAGGAGTTAAAATTGCTGCCAAAATAAAAATGATTACTATTGCGTATCTTGAAAATTCAATTAAGGTTTTATCTGTAACTAGACCAAGTTTTGCTAAAAAGTAAGTTACAACAGGCAGTTCAAATGCTATTCCAAATCCAAGCATTAATTTCCCAAACAAAGTTACGTATTCGCTCATTTTTGGCATTGCCGTAAATTCTCCTCCGCCAAATGTTACTAATACTTTAAATCCTACAGGAAATACAATGTAATAAGCAAAAGCGGCTCCTGCTATAAACATAATCGTTCCCCAAAACACAAAAGGAAGCACTAATTTTTTTTCGTGTTCATAAAGTCCAGGAGCAATAAAAGCCCATATTTGATAAAGAATAAAAGGTAGAGCAAAGAAAAATCCTGCAAATAGAGAAATTTTTACCGCTGTAAAAAATGGCTCGGCAAGACCGGTAAAGATTATCTTGCTATCTTTTTCGTATTTTAATGCTTCAAGTAATGGAGCGCTCATCCATTGAAATATTTCTTTCCAAAAGATAAAAGCAATTATAAAAAATATAAAATAGATAATAACTATTTTTATTAGCCGAGATCTAAGCTCGGCTATGTGAGGTTTGATTTCTTCAAGCATTTTGTTTTTGATTGTTTGAAATGTTTTGAGTTTTTGTTTCTTCTATTTTTTCAGTTTTTACTTCTTCTTCACCTTCTTTTATGGCGTCTTTGAAGTTTTTAATTCCTTTTCCAAGTCCTGATGCAAGTTCTGGAATTTTTTTGCCTCCAAAAAGAAGCAATACTACAAGTAAAATTACAATAATTTGCCAAGTGCTAACACCCATTTTGAATCCTTTTTTGTTGAATTTTAGCATAAAAAAAATAAAAGTTTGGTAAAATTTTGTAAAAAAGGGAATAAATGGGGTTAAAATTAGCCGTTTTTGATTTTGATTCTACATTAATGGATGGAGAGACGATTGATTTTTTAGCTAAACCTCTTGGACTTATGGATAAGGTGGCTTCAATTACCGAAATGGCAATGAGGGGAGAGCTTGATTTTTTTGAGAGTTTGATAATGAGAGTAAAACTTCTTGAGGGACTTGAAGAAAAAAAAGTGGACGAAATTTGTCATAATCTCCCAATAATGCCTGGAGCCGAAGAAACAATTAAAACCTTAAAAAAAGAAAACGTAAAAGTTATGGTATTTAGTGGTGGATTTAGAAATGCTACGAGTTATTACAAAGAAGTGTTGGGATATGATGCTGATTTTTCAAATATTCTTCATTCAAAAAATGGAGTTTTAACTGGACTTGTTGGTGGGGAGATGATGTTTTCTTATTCAAAAGGAGACATGTTAAAAAGAATTCAAAATGTTTTGGGAGTAACTCCTGAAGAAACTATGGTAGTTGGAGATGGGGCAAACGATCTTAGTATGTTTAAATATGCTTCTATAAAAGTTGCTTTTTGTGCAAAAGAAGTGTTAAAAAAAGAAGCAAATATTATAATAGAGGAAAAAAATTTAACTAAAATTTTAGAGTTTGTATAAGGAGAGAAAATGGTAAGCATTTGGGTTGATTATTTAGATAGGGAGTTTCTTGATACTACTTTTAAAAAATGGGTAAATGAAAATGTAGTTAATGGTCTTACAAGTAATCCTGCTATTTTTGCAAATGCTTTAAAAAAGGACGTTTATAAAGAGGATTTGGAAAAATTAAAAGGACTTTCTCCAAAAGAAAAATATGAAGCAATAGCAGTTAAAGATATTCAAAAAGCGTGCGATATTTTAAAACCAAAATTTGATGAAGGAGATGATGGATTTGCCAGTATCGAAGTAGATCCAAGATTAATTAATGATGCTAAGGGAACTATTGATGAGGCTTTAAGACTTTACGATAAGATTCAAAGAGAAAACGTTATGATTAAAATTCCAGCTAACGAGGCTGGATATAAAGCAATGGAAGAACTCGCTAAAAGAGGAATAAATATAAATGCTACTTTGGTTTTTTCTCCAAATCAAGCTATAAGGGCTTATGAGGCTATAAATAAAGGAAATGTTGATGGAGTTATTTCGATTTTTGTTAGTAGATTTGATAGAAAATTAAATCCAAATTTAGCAATGCAAAATTTAGCAAAAGATAGAGTAGGTTTTTTTAATGCTATAAAAATTTATAATCAACTTCAAGAAATGGGAAATAGAAGAATAAGACCTCTTTTTGCAAGTACTGGAGTAAAACAAGATTATCTTCCAAAGGATTATTATGTTCAAAACCTTTATCTTCCAAATAGTGTATTAACGTTACCTCTTGAGGTTATTGAAGAGATTTACGAAAAAGTGTTATTTAATGAAATGGAAGAAAGTTTTCATTTTCAAACTAAGCATATAGATGCGTTTTTTAGTTTTTTAACGCCAGCTGGAATAAATCTTCAAAAAGTATACGAGGAATTATTCGAAGAAGGAGTTAAGGCGTTTGAAGAAGCTTTTGAAAATATGTTAAAAGGACTTTAATGACAAGAGAAGATTTAAATAAACTTCTTTTTAGCTTAATTCAACATAATGGGAGCGATTTACATATTAAATCTGGTCATGGTGTTAGAATGAGAATCAATGGAGTTTTACATAAAGTAGAGTTTCCTAATGTAACCAGAGAAAATGTAATTAATCTTTTAAAAGAGACTTTAAGAGGTAGATTTGAAGAATTTGTAAGAGATAAAGAAATAGATTTTTCTTATAAATTAAATGAAGATTTCAGGTTTAGGGCGAATGCTTTTTTTCAAGTAGATGGTCCTTCAATCGTATTTAGGGTTATTCCTTTGAAAATTCCTACTATTAAAGAATTAGGACTTCCTGAAGTTGTATATAAATTTGCTCAGATGGAAAGAGGATTGGTTTTAGTAACAGGAATTACTGGTAGCGGTAAATCTACTACTCTTGCGGCTATAATTAACGAGATAAACAATACCAAGGCAAAACATATTATTACAATCGAAGATCCTGTAGAGTTTATTCACAAAGATAAATTGAGTCTTATAAATCAAAGAAGTTTAGGCGAAGACACTTTAAGCTTTGCACGAGCTTTAAGGGCGGCTTTAAGAGAAGATCCAGATGTTATTTTAGTAGGGGAGATGAGGGATAAAGAAACTATAGAAACCGCGCTTCATGCGGCAGAAACCGGTCATCTTGTTTTTTCTACTTTGCATACTCTTGATGCAAAAGAGACTATTAATAGAATTATTGGAATTTTTCCTCCTGAAGAGCAAACAAGAATTAGGCTTGTTTTGGCATCGGTACTTCAAGGGGTAATTTCTCAAAGACTTGTTCCAACGGTTGATAACAAAAGAGTTGCGGCAATGGAAATCTTAATTGCTACCCCAAGAATAAGAGATATGATATTAAAAGGTGAAGATCAACAAATAAAAGACGCTTTGGAAGAAGGTAAAAAAGTTTATGGAACTCAAAGTTTTGATCAGCACTTAATAGATTTGGTATTAAGTGGCAAAATATCTGAAGAAACAGCTCTTGAGTTTGCTACAAGTAAGGATGATTTAAGAATTAAATTAAAAGAAGAAAAATTAAAAGCTGGAATAGAGACGGCAAAAACGAGCTTTATTGATTTGAAAGAAGAATAGTGATATAATTTCATTTCAAAAACTTAAAAGGAGACATTATGCTTGAAGGAATTATCAGAGAGAGTACTTCTAAGGCTTATACTAAAAAGCTTAGAAGAGATGGTTATCTGATAGCAAATATTTATGGTAAAGACATAGAAAATGTTAACGCCGCTTTTAAAACCGGTGATTTTATTAAATATATGAAAAATAAAGAGCATTTAATATTCCCGGTAAAAGTGGGAGATAAAGAATATAATGTTGTAGTTCAAGAGTATCAAAGAGATCCTGTAACTGGTGAAATTTTACATGTAGATTTACTTGTTGCTCAGCCTGGCAGAAAACAATATTTTTATGTTCCAATTAAACTTAAAGGTACTCCAATAGGTCTTAAAAATAAAGGTGTTTTGGTTTATCATAGAAGAAGAATTAAAGTAAAATCAACTCCTGAGAATTTGCCAGATTATTTTGAACTTGATGTAAGTAATTTAGATGTTGGAGATACTATTTTAATTAGAGATATTAAAATGCCTGAAGGCGTTGAGTGTTATTTAGATCCTTCAATTCCAGTAGTTGGTGTAATTAAGGCTAAATAATTTTTTCTCCCTTTTGGGAGAATGGAAAAGAAATGGAAAAACTAATAGTAGGTCTTGGAAATCCGGGGGAAAAATATAAGTTAAATAGACATAATGTAGGTTTTTTGAGTATAGATTATCTTATAAAAGAATTTAATGCTTCTTATGTTTCTTCAAAATTTAAAGGAGAGCTTTTTAAAAGTGATAAATTTTTGTTTTTAAAACCTCTTACTTTTATGAATCTAAGCGGGGAGAGTGTTAAAGAGGTTAAAGATTTTTATAAGATAAAGAATAAAGATATTATCGTTATTCATGATGATATAGACTTGAAACTTGGAGCTTTAAGATTTAAAAGGGGTGGAAGCAGTGGTGGGCATAATGGATTAAAATCTATTGATGAGTGTGTAGGAAACGATTATTATAGAGTTAGAATAGGTGTTGGAAGACCTGAAAAAAAAGAAGAAGTAATTGATTATGTTTTAGGGGATTTTACGGAAGAAGAATTAAAATGTATCGAATCTCTTTTCCCTATTATAAAAAAAGCAATTGAAAATATTGATGAAGCTCAAAGCCGCTATAGCAGAAAAGGTTGTTAGTGATATTTAAGTATTTGTCTATAAAATATGTAAAATTTTTTTTGATTTTTTTAGTTGGAGTTTGTTTATTGTTTGTGCTTGTTGATTATATATATAATGTTGATTCTCTCCCAAATTCTTCTAACTTACAAATTTTATATCTTTTTTATAAGTTTGTTTATGCCTCTTTTATTATGTATCCTTTGGCATTAGTATTTTCTTTTTTGTTGATTTTGAATAATTTGATAAAATTTAACGAGCTTGTTAGTTTTTATTCGCTTGGATTTAAACCTAAAAAACTCTTATTTCCTTTTTTAGCGGTCGCTTTTAGCATATTTGTTTTTTTTAGTTTTTTACAATCTACGAAAATTTCATATGCCAATCAATACGCAAAAGCAATTCAAGCAAATATGAATTTAAAAAATTCTAATTTGTTTTTAAAATATCAAAATTTTATAGTTTATTTTAAAAGCTTAAATCCTATCGTAAAACATGCTTATGATATTAGAATTTTTGAATTAAAAAATGATGCTATAGTAAAAGTTATCTTTGCTAAGAGAGCTGTTTTTAGAAATGATAAATGGGAATGTAAAAGGGCTACTGTATTAACTTTAAAGAAGGATAAATGGGAAAAAAGCGTAAAAGATGTAACGATTCTTAAAAATTTTAAGCCCAAAATTATCTCCAATCTTAAGATGCTAAATAATATTTCTTTTTATGATGCTTATATTACTTTAAAATATTTTAAGGATGTTGATTTAAATAAAATTCTCTCAATTGTATTTTTTAAAATTTTTACTCCTTTAAGCATGATTTTGCTGATAGTTTTGTTCTTTTATCTTGCTCCAATTCATTTTAGATTTTCTAATCTTACTTTATTTATGGTAAAATCTTTAATATTTACTATTTTAGTGTGGGGAATTATGTTATTAATTTTTAAATTTTCAAAACAAGGAATCCTTCCTTTTTATGTAATAGTAATTCCTTTTGTGATACTTTTGATTATGGATTTAGTAATTGTAAGGAGAAAAAATGATAGACTTTAAATATTTGGCTAATAAATATCAAACACCTTTATATGTTTATGATTTTAATCATTTTGAAAATCAATATAACGAGTTAAAAAAAGCTTTTAAGGCAAGAAAGAGCATTATCGCTTATGCTGTAAAAGCGAATTCTAATCTTTCGGTAATAAAAAAGTTTGCTTCTTTGGGAAGTGGTGCTGATTGCGTAAGTATTGGAGAAGTTAAAAGAGCTTTGCTTGCTGGAGTTGATAAATATAAAATTATTTTTTCAGGAGTTGGAAAGAGAGATGATGAAATAAAAGAGGCTTTGATTAAAGATATATTATTGCTTAATTTGGAAAGTGAAGCCGAAATGAAAAGAGTTGAAGCAATAGCCAAAGAGCTTGGAAAGAAAGCAAGAATTTCAATTAGGGTCAATCCAGATATCGATCCTAAAACCCATCCGTATATTTCAACTGGGCTTAGCGAAAATAAATTTGGAGTAGATGTTGAAGTAGCTAAAGGAATGTATATTTATGCTAAAAAGAGTGAATATCTTGATCCTGTTGGGATTCATTTTCATATTGGTTCTCAGTTAACTGAACTTGAACCAATTAAAGAAGCAAGTGAAAAAGTTGCTAATTTGGTTAGGAGTTTAAAAGCGATTAATGTAGATATAAAGTTTTTTGATGTTGGCGGAGGACTTGGGATTAGATATAAAGATGAAGAAACCATAAAACCATATGATTATGCTCAAGCAATTCTTTCTACTCTTTCAGGGCTTGATGTGACTATCATATGCGAACCTGGGCGCTTTTTGGTTGGAAATGGCGGGTATTTTTTAACAAGAGTATTATATGAAAAAGAAAATAAAGGTAAAAGATTTGTAATTGTCGATGGAGCAATGAATGATTTAATTAGACCAAGTCTTTATAATGCTTATCATAAAATTGAGGTTTTAAACGATAATCAAGAAATTAGTAAAGCAACTATTGTAGGACCAATTTGTGAGAGCGGAGATTTTTTTGGCAAAGACGTAGAACTTCCTAAAACAAATCCAGGAGATTTAATCGTTATTTATTCTGCTGGAGCTTATGGTTTTACTATGGCAAGTAACTATAATTCTCGCTTAAGAGTGGCTGAAGTAGCTGTTGAAAATAAAGAGGATAGGTTAATTAGAAGAAGAGAAACTTTTGCGGATTTAATTAAGTGTGAAATAGATTATTTGGTTTAAGGAGTAAAATGAAGGGTTTTTTTATCGATGTTCAAGGAACTTTGATTGATGATAAAGAGTATAAGCCTATTGATGGGGCAATTGAGTTTTTAGAGTTTTT
>JAMORJ010000012.1 GCA_027063595.1 Nautiliaceae bacterium
TTCCGCATATAATACACATTAATACTCATTATCCTTTGGTTTATATTTAAACAAAAGGTATAAAGCTATAGCGCTTCCTATACTAAATATTACAACCCCTCCATAAAAAACAAAATTATTTCCTACCGCGCTTCCTCCCATAATCATACCAATTCCAAAAAACATTAAAACCGCAGCTATTACCCCAGCAAGTTCGGATTTAGTTAACTTTCTATCTTTATACTCTTTCATTTAAGCCCTTTTAAAATTTTTTCGTAATTAAAATACAAAACATCTTCTTTACTTTCGCATTTGGTTATACTCATATCTCTTCCAGAATTGTAAAAAATGGTATCTTGATCAAACATATTACCAATTCTTAGTGCCTCTTGTTTAGAAATATCATATATTATAAAAGATTCCTCAGAATGATCAAAAAGTTCTCCAATGCTTGTCATATATTCATATTTTAAAGATTTAATTACTCCTTCAAGTTCGGTATTTCTAATAAAATTCTGAAATTCGTTAAGTATCAAATCTTTGGGATTATAAGCGGTAATTATCGCAAAAGGTCTTTGTAAGATAGCTTTTTTAGAAGGAATAAATTGAAAACTAATCCATTCTCTCCCCCACGGATTATTAATCAAAAATTTAGTATATTTTAAATAATCTTTATATCTTTTTTTAAAATCTACTACTACTTCGTTATCTACCAATAACGCATCTTCAGCCTCGTCATAAATACATTTCCCTTTATATTCATCAATTCCTATTACACTAAATTTCATATTTTTCCTTTTTTGATATAATTTTACAAAAAGGGCATAAATGAAAAAAGCACTAATTTTATTAGCATTATTTCTTACAGGATGCTCCATAAAACCAGCTTTTAAACACGACCCATTATACGAAAAAGCTTTAAAACACACCCAAAGATGTCAAATCGTAAATTCCCTTGAAACAAAAGCCTTAATAGATGTTATTTACCTAAATCCCTTATATCCTCAATTAAAAACCCAAGCGTTTTTAATAGGAGTTTATAACGATTTCAACAATACTCTAAATAACATTGAATTCAATCTAACGATAAACTCAAAAGATATAAACTATTCTACAAAAATTCCACATTACATTTTATATAAAAATTTTCCTTTTTACAATAGCTGGATGAATTATTATTTTGTAACAACAAACACAAAAGCTCCTTTTAAAATAAAATACCAAAGTAAACATTGGGGAGAATGCGTTATTAATATAAAATAGAATGAAGACTTAAATTTTTATCTCCGAAAATATGGGAATAAATAATGTAATTAGCTATAACCTTTTTTGCATATTCCCTACTTTCGTCATACGGGACAAGTTCCATTGCCAAAAACTTTTCATATTTTTTAAAAAGAGGCAAAACTCTTTTTCTTGTAAAACCAATACCTCCATTATAAGCATAAGCTACCAACAAAGGATTTTTAAGCTGAGAAAAAAGCCATTTTAAATGTTTAGCTCCTAATTTTACATTCTCACCATAATCAAATTGCTTAAAAACATTACCTTTCATACTTCTTACCAGAAACGGCATTATTTGCATAACCCCAAGCGCATAACTTTTACTAACGCTGGCTGGAATAAAACGAGATTCTTGTCTTGCTATAGCATATACATACGCCTTAAAGCTTAAATTTTTATCCTCATACATTTTCGGAGTAATAAAATAATTAATTCTAAATTTATTTGCTTTATCTAATACCAAAGCCTTCAAAGCCTCAGTTTTTTCATTATCAAGTTTTTTAGCAAACTCAAACAAATTTTTACTTCTTTTAAAATCGTCAAAAAATCTTAAAACATCCCAAGGATCGGTTTGATCGTATTTAGGAGACTTTATGGTATTGGTAATTATCTTATTTTTTATTTCAAAACTTACGTTATATTCTTCATGCGCATATAGCGTATAAAAGTTTATTCTTCTGTTATTTAGTAATTTATCCAAATATTTTCTTTTTTTGCTCAATTTCCACAGCCAAAAATACTCTTTTGAAGTTTTATATCTGATACTTTTTAAAATTTCAAAAGCTTTTTTAGAACGATTTAATT
>JAMORJ010000013.1 GCA_027063595.1 Nautiliaceae bacterium
GTGTAACAGGCGAAAATAAGCAAGAAGTTATGTTTATTGATATTACCGTTTTTGGAAGAAGTGCTGAAATTGCAAATCAGTATTTAAGTAAAGGTAGAAGAGTTTTAATCGAAGGTAGATTAGTTTTAGATCAGTGGGTGGATGCTCAAGGACAAAAAAGAAGCAAACATTCTATTGTGGCTGAAAAATTACAATTTATGGACTCAAAAGCTGAGGCACAAGCTGATAACTATTCTCAAAATTACGGAAACTATGAATCTCAGCAAACTCAAGCAAAGCAAAAAGATGAAATACCATCAATTGATATTGATGAAGACGAAATACCATTTTAAAGGATAGGACATGGCACAAGATCCAAAGAAAAAATATGGAAAAAAAAGATGTAAATATTGTGAAATGAAAGTAGATTATATTGGTTATAAAGATTTAGAATTAATTAAATATTCTTTGTCTGAGAGATATAAAATTATGCCAAGAAGATTAACTGGTACATGTAAAAAACATCAAGATATGGTGCAAAAAGCAATTAAAAGAGCAAGACAAGTTGCACTTATTCCTTACATTGTGGATAGAAAAAGAGTTATTGAAAATCCGTTTGATCAAATTAAGCCACTTAAAGGGTAATCCCTTGTGGCTACTATTTTTATAGATAAAAGTAATTTTTTTTATAATCTCGATAAAATCTCTTCAATAAATCCTAATATTTTAGCAGTTATTAAAGATAATGCTTATGGGCATGGCATAATTACTATTTCAAAACTTCTTAAAGAATATGGAATAAAAAAAGTTTGTGTTAGAAATAATGAAGAAGCTGAAATTGTAAAAGGGTTTTTTGAAGAGATTTTAATATTTAATCCGAAAACTTCAAGAAATGCTTTAAATGTTTCTTATGCTATCAATTCTTTAAATCAACTTAAAAAAAATCGTCATCCTTACATTCATTTAAAAATTGATACGGGCTTTAGAAGGAATGGTATTTTAGAAGAAGAGCTTGATGAAGCTCTTGATTTTTGTTTGAAAAGAAATTTTGAAATTAGAGGAGTTTTTAGTCATTTTTGTTGTGCTGATGAAATTGGTGGAGATACATTTATTCAATACGATAAATTTTTAAAAGTAAAAGAAAAAGTTTTAAATTTTTGTGAAGAAAATTCTTTAAATAGACCATATTTTCACATAGCAAACTCTTCAGCTTTATCTAAGCTTCCTGATACTTTGGATTATGTAAGAATTGGAATTGCTATGTATGGGGGAATAGAAGGATTTAAAGGAGTTATGAGTTTAGTTGGGGATGTAGTTAGCATAAGAGAACTTAAAGAAAAAGAAGGGTGTGGATATAATAAAGCTTTTATGAGTAAGAAAAATATGAAAATTACTACTATTGATGTAGGATATGCCGATGGAATTCCTTATTTTAAGAATGGATGTAAATTAAAAGAAACAAATGCTCTTGGAAAAATTTCTATGGATTACATGATAGTAGAGGGAGAATTTGATAAAAAAGTTATAGTATTTGATGATATTAAAGAGTTTGTAAAAAATTTTGATACTATAACTTACGATATTTTAGTAAAAATGTCTCCAAGGATAAAAAGAATTATAAAATGAAGGCAATAACTGTTACTCAACTTAATAATCAAGTAAAATCTATTCTTGAATCTCATTTTCAAATTGTTCTTGTAGAGGGAGAAGTAAGTAAGGTTACTTATCATTCTTCTGGACATCTTTATTTTACTATTAAAGATGAAAAATCATCTATTAATTGTGCTATGTGGAGAGGTAATTTATCAAAAATGAAATTTAAATTAAAAGAGGGCGATAAAATATATGTTTATGGAGCTTTGAATGTTTATGTTCCAAGAGGAGAGTATAAAATAATTGTAGAAAGTATTGAGCCAGTTGGAATTGGAGCTTTACAGCTTGCATTTGAAAGATTAAAAGAAGAACTTAAAAATCTTGGATATTTTGATGAAAGTAGAAAAAAACCTCTTCCAAAATATCCAAAAAAAATAGCTATAATAACTTCTTCTACTGCCGCTGCTCTTCAGGATATGTTAAGAATTGCAAGAAAAAGATGGCTTTTAAGTGAATTTTATCTTTTTAATACTTTGGTCCAAGGAGAAGAAGCGGCTGAGGATATTGCAAGAAATATCAAAAAAGCAAATGAATATGTATTTGAAGATGGAAGTAAATTTGATTTAATAATTGTAGGAAGAGGAGGGGGAAGCAAAGAAGATTTATGGGCTTTTAACGAAAGAGTTGTTGCTGATGCTATATTTGAATCTGAAATTCCGATTATTTCTGCTGTGGGTCATGAGATTGATTATTTAATAAGTGATTTTGTAGCGGATAAAAGAGCGGCTACTCCGAGTAATGCAATGGAAATTGCGCTTCCTGATAAAAATGAGATTTTAATGATGATTGATGAGATGATAAATTCTTTTGCTTTTAAAATGGAAAATATTCTTTTAAAAAAAGAAAAAGCGTTAAATCATTTACTTGAGCTATACGAAGCCAATTCTATTGAGAAAAAAATTGAAATGTTTGAAAAAGAAATTTTATTTTTCAAAGAGCAGTTTTTTATTAAAATAAATAATATAATTACGAAAAAAGAAATGGAAGTGGATAATTTGTCTAGATTATTTGAATTGGCTTCTCCTAAAAATAAGCTAAATCTTTTAGAAGAAGAAATTAAAAATTTAAGAGAAAATTTAAGGAATAAAACGCAAGAAATCTTAAATTTTAAATCTTCTTTTATAGAATCTTTAAAAGATGCTTATGAGTTAGCAAATCCTAAAAAAAGAGAAAAAAAAGGATTTGCTGAAATAGTTAAGAACGGCAAAAGAATTGCTTTAGAAGAAATTAAAATTGACGATGTTTTTAATATAGAAAACACTTCTTTAAGCATAAAAGTTAAAGCATTAGATAAAAAGGAAATGTGATGTTTTGCTCAAAATATGTAAAAAAAATAGAGGAGCTACAAAAAGAAATAGAAACTTTAAAAGAAGAAAATGAAAGGTTAAATAATGAAATTTCTAATTTAATTATTTATAAAAATAAAGCTTTTTCTTTAGAAAGTGAGTTAAATAAATGCAAAGAAGAGCTTAAAAAGTTAGAAGTTAATGAAAAAAGCGATAAAGAGATAGAACATATCGTAGAAGAGAGTGATGAGAGAATTTATGAATTAAAAGAACTTGAGAGAATGAAAGGAGTTGTATTTAATCTTATTAAAGAATTAAAAAATACGTTTGATTTAGTAAACGATGAAATTGATAAAGTAGTTAATTTTACGAAAAATACAAGTAGCAGTTTTTCAGAACTTGGACATTCGATTGAAGAAATCAATAATGTTATTAATTTAATTAAAGAAATTTCAGATCAAACTAATTTACTTGCTTTAAATGCAGCAATAGAAGCGGCAAGAGCGGGAGAGCACGGAAGGGGATTTGCCGTTGTTGCTGATGAAGTAAGGAAACTTGCCGAAAAAACGCAAGAAGCTACAAAAGAAGTGGAAGTTACTATAAATTCTTTAAAACAAAATAGTGAAAATATTTCTCAAGAGAGTGAAAAACTTGTAACAATAACTGATACGATGTATGGATTAATGAAAGAATTTAGAGAAACTTTTGAGAGATTGTATAAAGCTGATATAAAATCTATTGAAGAATTTAAAGAGGTTTTGAAAAAAATAGAAGAGCTAAATCACAAATTAAAAAAATTAGTAAATAAAAAGATTTAGGGAACGTTTTTTGCTTGTTTTTGCTAAAACCTAAGAAGGTTTAGAATATGAGAGTTACTCAATTTACTTTATACAATAATTTTTTAATTAATCATCAAAAAGATTTAAATAATTTAAAAGATATTCAAACTAAAATTGCTACTGGTAAAAAAATTCAAAATATGTATGATGAACCAACTATTTATACAAGATTTTTAAAATTAGATGAGGAAATAAACTCTTTTACTCAGATTAAAAATTCTGCAAATTTTGCTTTAAATTTTGCTAGAGAAACTGATACTACCATAAACGATATAGTAACTTCTTTGACTTCTTTTAAAACGAAATTATTAAATGCAGCTAACGATACTCATGATGAAACGAGTAGAAAAGCTATTGTTAGCGAGCTTAAAGGATTACTTAAGCATTTAAAGGATTTGGCTAATACTTCAATTGATGGAAAATATATTTTTAGCGGTAGTGCTTTTGATAAAAAACCGATTGATGATAATTATAAATATCAGGGAAACGATAAATATGTAAAAGCGTTTTTGGGGGCTGGAGTTGAGAGGGAGTATAACATTCCCGGAAGTGAAATATTTTTTGGTAGAGATAATGATTATTCAAAAGAATTAACTACTAACATCCCAAGATATAATATGATGAAAGCTCATCCAGAGTTTGTAGTAAGAGGATCTGATGGAAAGCTTTATATAGATAAAACTAATCCAAATCCCGATGCTCCGGGAGCGGTGCCTGTAAATGAACCAATAACGGAAGAGAGCGAAATTAGAATGCTTACAGGAGTTGAAGATATTGATAATGGAGATGGAACATATAGCGATGGGATTAGTTATTTTTATATTTTGGGAAAAAAATCAAATGGAGAAAATATAAACGCGAAAATAGCTTTATCTAATTCGGATAGTGTAAAAGACTTACTTGATAAAATAGGAGAGTTATATGGTAATACTTCTACCGATAAAGTGGTAGATGTTAGTTTAAATGCCGATGGGGAAATTCAAATTAAAGATATGGTAAGCGGTAAAATGCTTACAGATTTTTATATGGTAGCAAGTGATAAGGATGAAGATAGTATTGATGATTTAGTTAGGAATGGAGATTATATAGTAGAGTTTCAAAAAAGCAATTTTATGGGAATAAAAAATTTAAATACTCTAAAAGCTAATAATTCTTATTTTAATAATAAAATTTTTAAATTTGGAAGCGAATTTGTACTAGATAACAATTCAAGAAGGGCATTGCCCGGAGATTTAATTAAGGAGGTGCTAGGAAAAGGAGAGGTAAGTGATGGTAGAATTTCTACTCCTAAATTTTTAAGAATTCAAGGAATTGATAGTGATGGTAATAGCGTAGATAAAATATTTACTATTCAAGATAAATCTACAATGGAAGATTTGTTAAATTTTATTAAAGACGCGTTTAATGATAAGGTTGATGTAAAATTAGAAAATGGAGAAATAATTTTAGTAGATAATACTATTGATTTTACTCAAAAATCTAATATCGTATTTGAAATGAGTGCATATGAAGATACCGATAATGATAATATTTTTAATGAAGTAGACGATAAAAAAATTAGTGTTTTTAGAAGTAAAGATATTTCAAATTATAACAAGCTTTATTTTAGTAAAAACGCCAATACGCTTTTTTCAAATGTATCTCAGATAATTAACGATACTTATACTTATTTTAGAGAAGAAGTAGATTCAAAAGGAAATTTAATTAGAAAAAGAATAATATCTACAAACGAAAATGCTCAAAAATATGCAACAAACGATACTACTTTAATTGAAACGATGGGAGATGAAAGTATTCCTAAGTTTTTGAATCTCGAATTTAAAGATATAGAAGGTAATTTTAAAAAGGCAAAAGTAGAATTACGAGATGCTATTAAAGAAATAAAAGCCGAATTTGTATCTAATAATAAAAAAATTTACTTTGATACGACTGGAAAATCTAATCAGTTTGATAAATATTATAACGTAATGGGTAAAAATATTATTGATTCTAACGAAAAGTTAGTCGGCGTTAAATATTTAAAAGTATCGGATGGAACTACTACTGATGTTATTGAGATTACGGAAGATACTACTTTTGAGGATATCGTTAACGCTACTTCTCTTTTAACGGGATATGATAACGGCAAATTTACTACGGCAAATTCTAACGTTACTATTACTTTAGAAGATGAGAATAAAAATGATATTATTGCGGGATTTAAATCTAATTTTCAAATTGATTTGAATAATGATGGAAAAATTAGTTATGGGGAAATTTTTAATATTTTTGATCAAAAAGGAAATTTAACGGGAGCACATACGAGTGTAAAAGTTTCTTCTTATATTGATCCTATAACTTGTCAAGTTTGCCAAAAAGAGGAGATAAATAAAGGCGTAACTTATCAACAATTGGAAGATGTTATATCTCAAATAGGTAGCAACATTGTTTCTCCAAACTCTATAGATGTGTATTCTAAAAATTTGGAAAATGCTAAAAATAGCGTTGAGGCTTATTTGGATGAAAAAGGAAGATTAAATATTGTTGATAAAAAACATTCTCCTTCTAAAATGGATTTTTCTATATATTCTGCTTCTTTAGAATCTAAGTTTTTTTATAAAATAGATGATAAGGTAAATACTTCAGGAACTACTCAAACCTTTAGCATAACCGTTGATGGAGTTAGTTATTCAATGAGCGTTGATGATAAAGAAAAAGTAAGTAAATTTATAGAAGATATAAATTCTGGAAAGCTTAAAGATAGTAGCGGTAATTCTTTAGATGTGAAAGCGTATTTTAAAAGTGGACATATATATTTGGATTTTTCTAATGTAAAAGGAGAGATAGAAAATATTGACGATGCTGGATTAGAGACGAATTTTGGATATAGAGACGATGCGAGTTTATCTTTTCAAGCGAATGATGCAATAACAATAGATTCTGCGGAAAATGATTTTTTTGAAACTTTAAAAAAAGCAATCGATTCGGTTAGTAACGGGTATAATTACGCAAATGCTAATTCTTCGGATCCAAGAAATTTTGGAATTCAAGGAGCAATAAAAGCTATTGATCATGTAATGGATAGGGTTAGACGCTCTCATGCAAAAATAGGAGCGCTCTCTCAAGAATTTGAGATGAGTATTGAGAGAGTAAATATGTTAACCGTTAACGTTCAGGAACTTCAGTCTGAAAATATTGATACCGATCTTGGAGAGGCGGCAATGAAACTTAATTCTCTTCAAACGACTTATCAAGCATTACTTGCTTCGGTAGCAAAAATTAACAATTTGACCTTACTTAACTATTTAAGATAAAATTTCGCAAAAAAGGAGATGTGATTTTAAGGAAATCGATTTTTATTTTATTTTTTGGAGCTTTGATTTATTTTTTGATTTCTACTATTTTGCCAAATAGAGTGTATGTTGGAATTTTTGGAGAGTTTTTAGGAAGTTTAAATTTAAAGCTTTTTGGGTATTTGGCGTATTTGTTTAATTTGTTCTTGTTTTACCTTCTTTATATGTTTTATTTTAAAAAATTTGATTCAAAAAACGCTTTAAAAACTCTTGGATTTATAATTTTGTTTTTTGATTTGTTGTTTGTTCAAGCTTTTTTTAAAAAAGGAATCATTGGAGAACTTTTCGTTGATACTATTTCTAAATATATTGGAATTTTAGGAGTTTGGATAATTATTTTTGTAATTGGCTTTTGGGGATTATTTATGATTTTTGAGGATAGGATTTTGAATTTTTTTAAACCTAAAGAAATTAAAATTAAAAACCTTGATAAGGTTGAAGAAGAAGTTAAAAAAGATGAAAAATTTGAAAAAAATGTAGAATTTAAAAAGGAAGTTAAAGATTTAGGCAAAAACATAAATGAGTCGGAATTACAACCTCAAGTTATAGAAAAAGCAAAAGAAGAAATTATTGAAAAAGAAGTTATTGAAAATGAAAATAAAATCGATGAAAAAAATGAAATTGAAAAAAGCGAAGTTGAAAAAAGCGAAGTTGAGTTTGTAAAAGAACTTGAAGATACTAAAAAATTGCTCTCTCAAATTGAGGTAGGAGAGAGAGAAAAACCAAAAGATTGGAAATTTCCTCCTCTTGAAATTCTTCAAAAACCTCCAAGGAAGAAAAGACAAATAAATGAAGCCGAGATTGATAAGAAAATTAAAACTTTACTTGAGAAGTTAAAACAGTTTAAAATCGAAGGCGATGTTGTTAGATATTATATAGGGCCTGTTGTTACTACTTTTGAATTTAAACCTTTACCTCATATTAAAGTTTCTAAAATTTTAGCTCTTCAAGATGATTTAGCAATGGCGCTAAAAGCTAAATCTATTCGTATTCAAGCTCCAATTCCTGGAAAAGACGTGGTTGGAATAGAAATTCCAAACGATGAAATGGAGACTATTTATCTTAGAGAAATTCTAGAGAGCGATATTTTCAAAAAAGCAAAATCTCCGCTAACCATTGCTCTTGGTAAAGATATCGTTGGAGCTCCTTTTGTAACGGATTTAAAGAAACTTCCTCATTTACTTATTGCAGGAACTACAGGTAGTGGTAAAAGCGTTGGTATTAATTCTATGATTTTATCTTTGCTTTATAGAAACTCTCCAGAAGAGCTTAAATTTGTAATGATTGATCCAAAGATGCTCGAATTTTCTATTTATAACGATATTCCACATCTTTTAACTCCCGTAATTACCGAACCTAAAAAAGCAATTACTGCTTTAAACGCTATGGTAAAGGAAATGGAGAGACGCTATAAACTTATGGCTAAGGCAAAAGTAAAAAATATAGAAAATTACAATAAAAAATTTCCAAACGAAAAATTGCCTTATATCGTAATAATAATTGATGAGCTTGCCGATTTAATGATGACAAGCGGAAAAGACGTTGAATATGCAATAGCAAGACTTGCTCAAATGGCAAGGGCAAGCGGAATTCATTTAATCGTTGCAACGCAAAGACCAAGTGTTGATGTAGTAACTGGTCTTATTAAAGCAAATCTTCCAAGTAGGATTTCTTTTAAGGTGGGACAAAAAATAGATTCAAAAGTTATTTTAGACCAATTTGGGGCTGAATCTTTGCTTGGAAGAGGTGATATGCTTTTTACTCCTCCTGGTATTACGGGACTTATTCGTCTTCATGCTCCATTTACTACGGAAGAAGAAATAGAAAAAGTAGTTGAGTTTTTAAAATCTCAAAGAGCTCCTCAATATGATGAATCGATTATTTCTACAATTGAAAACGAAGTTCAAACTGAGGAAGTTGAAAATGTTGATGAATTATTTGAACAGGCAAAAGAAATTATTCTTAAAGAGAGAAGAACAAGTATTAGTTATCTTCAAAGAAGACTTCAAATTGGATATAATAGAGCAGCAAATATCATTGAGCAAATGGAAAGAGCGGGAATTCTCTCTCCTCCAAATGCAAAAGGGCAAAGAGAAATATTAATATAGGAGAAAAAATGAAAAGATTGTTTGTAATTTCTTTGGGAGTAGTTTTTTTTATTATGGGATGTGCCCAACAACCTATGGCAAAAAGCGTTGTGGATTTGGCTGGAGATATGAAAGTAGTTGGATGGGATTCTAATAATAGTAAAGCTTGTAAGGAAGTTATAATAAAAGAGATTATAAAATACGAACCAATTAAGGATAGCGATGGAGATGGAGTGCCTGATAAATTAGATAAATGCCCAAATACTCCAAAAGGATTGATGGTAAATCATTTTGGATGTCCAATAATTACGACTCTTAAAATAAATTTTGATTTTAATAAATGGGATATAAAAAAAATTTATTATCCTCAAATAAAAAAGGTAGCTGAAATCTTAAAAGCGAATCCTCAAATTAAAAAAATTGAAGTTGCCGGACATACTGATAATGTTGGAGATGAAAAATATAATTTAACCCTTTCAAAAAAAAGAGCTAAAGCTGTAGCTAATTTGTTAATAAAATTTGGAGTTAATCCAAATAGGATTATTGTAAAAGGGTATGGAGAAAAATATCCATTAGTTCCTAATACTACGGAAACTAATAGAGCGCTAAATAGGAGAGTAGAAATAGTAAATTTAAATAATTTCCTCTCCGTTAATGAATAATTTATTCACTTCGTTTGTATGTAAAATTATTTGAAGGGGTAAAAACTCTACATCCTTTATGCTTGAAGGTAATTTAAATGCTATTAAATCTGCATCTTTTCCAACTTCTATGCTTCCATTGTTGAGATTTAAAGATTTGGCGGCATTTATCGTAACTGCTTTAATTAAATCTTTTGCAAGATATTTAGGATGAAGGGTTGTATGCATAAGGAGTGCCGCTCTTATTTCTTTAAATAAATTTAGAGAATAGTTTGAACTTAAACCATCCGTTGCAACGGAATAATCTATTTTATAATTTTTTACTCTTTCAAGATCCAAAAGTCCTACGTTAAGTAGTCTGTTTGAAATTGGACAATGCGCTATTTTACCATTCATTTGGCTAATTTTTTCCAATTCTTTGTCGTTTGCGTATACGCAATGAATAAATGTGGTATTTGTTCCTTTAAATTTTTCTAAGAATTCAAGAGGAGTAATTAGTGGTTTTGCGTTTTTAAAGTGTTTTTCGAAAAATAGTTTAAATTCGCCTTCTCCTTCATCAAGCCATCTTCTTTCAGCTTTGCTTTCCATAAAATGAGTTTGAATCGGTAAATTTTCGTTTTTGGCTATGTTTATTACTTTATCCATTAAAATTGGATGAACTGAATATGGAGAGTGAATGGATATTCCTATTTTAAATTTTTCATTTGTTAGTTTTTTTGATTCTTCAACTCTTGCTAAAAAATCTTGATAGAGCATATCTACCGCACCAGGATTGGTTCCAATGATTTCGTTAAAATAAACTACTTTTAAAGGAGAATGTTTAAGATATCTTAAATCGTCTCCTGTTGAGCTTATTTCTCCAAAAGCGCAAACGCCGCTTTTTTTCATTTCTTCTAAGGCTTTTTTATAACAATCTCCTTTACATGAAATAAATAGCTCTTCTCTATTTTCGATTACGGAATTTAACCAGACGATAAAATCTCCGTAATCGAGGAGAGTTTTGTTAAAGCTAAATTCTAAATGAGAGTGAGTGTTAATAAGGGCTGGCATTATTACCGAGTTTTTTCCAAGATCTATTTCTTTGTCACATTTTGGAAGATTTTTCCCAACAGCTATGATTTTTTTATCAAATATAACTTCTGCGTTTTGAATTATTTCAAATTCTTTGTTTATCGTTAAAATATAGTTTGCTTTTAATTTCAACGCACTTCCTTTTTTAAAATTATAGTAAAATTACACAAAAAAAGGAGAAGTTATGAAAATTAAAGTAATTCATGGTCCAAATTTAAATATGCTTGGAGTTAGGGAAGTTAATTTATATGGACCGATGAAACTTGAAGATATCAATAAGAATATGGAAGTTGTTGCAAAACAAAATGGTTTTGACATTGAATTTTATCAGTCTAATCATGAAGGAGACATTGTAGACGCGATTCAAGAAAGCTTAAATGAAGGAGTTGATGGAATTATTATAAATCCTGCTGCTTTAACTCATTACTCAATTGCTGTAAGGGATGCTATAGCAGCGGTTAATCTTCCAACGATTGAGGTTCATTTGACTAATATTTCAAGAAGAGAAGAATTTCGCCATAAATCTTTAATTTCGCCGGTAGTTGCTGGAACAATTACGGGATTTGGTCCATTTAGTTATCATTTAGGGCTTATTGCTATGATGCAAATTTTAAACGAAATTAAAATGGCAAAAGAAGCTAAAGAAAAATAAAATGAATTACATTCTTAATAAAGAAAACGAAATTTATTATGAATGTGGATGGAGTAGCGATAACGCCGTTTTTTTAAATCTTGATGGCAATAGATATGTAATTACCGATGGAAGGTATGTGCTTGATGCAAAAGAAAAAGCTAATGCTGAGGTTGTAGAAGCAAAAGATTTGGTAAAAAAAGCAAGAGAATTGATTTTAAAACATAAAATAAAAAGGTTAAAAATCGATCCTAAAAATTGGGATAAAAAATCTTATTCTTCTCTTGCTAAAGTTGTTTTGTTAAAAGACGAAATTGATATGTCTCATAAAAAGAGAATGATAAAAACTCAAAAAGAATTAGAGCTAATAAAAAAAGCCGCCAAAGAAGGAGCATTGGCGTTTGAGGAATTTAAAAAAGAAATTGAAGAAAATATTGATGAATTTGAACTTTCTTTTAGATTTAAGGAAAAATTAACAAATAGAGGGAGAAGATCTCTTAGTTTTGAGCCAATCGTTGCAATAAACGAAAATGCAGCTAAACCTCATGCAGAAGTTAGCGAAAAAATCTTAAAGAAAGGAGATTTGCTACTTTTAGACGCTGGTTTGAAATATGAAAGATATTGTTCTGATAGAACAAGAACCATTTTTGTTGGAGATAATATTTCTATGAGCAAATTTCAGAAATTTAAAGATTCTAAGATTCAAAAAGTATATGATATAGTTTTAAAAGCTCAAGAAGCGGCTATAAAAGCTATTAAAGTTGGAGTAAAGTTTAAAGAGCTTGATAAAATAGCAAGAGATGTTATCTCTAACGCTGGATATGGTAAATATTTTGTTCATTCCCTTGGTCATGGAGTTGGGCTTGATATTCACGAATATCCTTACGTAAATTCTAAAAAC
>JAMORJ010000014.1 GCA_027063595.1 Nautiliaceae bacterium
CATTTTCGTAGATTAAATACATTTTGTTCCTTTATATATGAGAATTTAATAAAATTAAAGCGCTATTGTCTAAAATTACTGCTTTTTTTATTAATTCTCTAATATCTCTTGTTTGTATAAAAATTCCTAAGCCTTTTACAATTATAATATCGGATTGTTTTAGTTTTTTAGAAATGATAAATTCTTTGTTTTCTTCCCATTCTTGTATGTTTCCAATTTCTATTATTGGAACTTTGCCAATAACACTTTTGCCAATAAAATCTATTGGATTTAAAAAAGAGTGATGAATTTCTGCATAAGTTAAAACGTTAATGGAAATAATGTTTGCAATTGCTTTTATATTAGAATTTTCCTTATAAATTTGTGAGTGAATTTTTACATCTTCGCTTGCTTCTTCCCATGCCATGTCTTCTTTTAGAATATGAAGTTTTTTTACGAAATCTTCTTCTAAATAATGTTTGTTTTTTTTGTTTATAATCATTTGATCTGCTTTTAATTTTAAAGAGATACTTCCAATACCTATACTTAAAAAACCTTTGTCAAATAATTCTTTTGCTACTAAATTGAATTCGTCGATAATTGATTGTATTATCAATTGAAACCTTTTTTGCTAAAATTATACAAAAAAAGAGATAAAGATGAATATTCCTCATAAACCTGTTTTATTAAAAGAAACCGTTGATTTGTTTAAAGATATTGAAGAAGGATATTTTATAGATTGTACTTTAGGTTTTGGGGGTCATAGTGAGGCAATACTTAAGAGATATCCTCATATTAAATTAATTGGTATAGATCAAGACAAAGAAGCATTGGAGTTTGCTAAAAAAAGATTGGCTAAATTTGGTAATAGAGTAGAGTTTATTAATAAAAGAGCAAGTGAAGCTTTAAAAGAAATAAATGTACCAGTTAGCGGAATTTTAGCTGATATTGGAGTTAGTAGTTATCAGCTTGATAATAAAGAAAGAGGATTTACATTTGATAGCGATGTTTTGGATATGAGGATGAATAAAAATCAAACTTTTAGCGCAAAGGATGTTGTAAATTTTTATGATAGAAATTCGTTGGAAGAGGTTATAAAAAAATATTCAGAAGATAGGAGGTATAAAAAAATAGTAGATGCTATAATTAAAAATAGACCAATTGATTCAAATAGAAAACTTAGCGAAATTTTAGCGAGTATTGGGTTAAAAGACAAAAAACAACTTGCTCCTATTTTTCAAGCAATTAGAATAGAAGTAAATAACGAACTAAATGAACTTGAAAATATTTTGGAAGAATCTGAAAAAATAGCAAGAGATAAAACTATTTTGGGTATAATTACATTTCATTCTTTAGAAGATAGAATTGTAAAAAATAAGTTTAAAGAATGGGCAAGAAAATGTATTTGTCCAGAGGAAGCGATAAAGTGTGAATGTGGAGGCAATAATCAAAAAGGAATTATTCTTACTAAAAAACCAATAACCGCTTCCAAAGAAGAAATAAAAGAAAATCCAAGAAGTAGGAGCGCAAAGCTTAGGGGATTTATGTTTAGGAGATAAGGATGAAAGAGGGATTGGAAAAAGAAGTTTTACTTGAAGAAATAGAAGGTGTAATTGAAAGTAAAATTCCAACTTCCATCGTTGTAAATTTGATTATTTTGCTTATATTTATGCTAGTATTGCTTATTCCAAAGATTTATATAGCTAATAAAATTTATGTTTATTCAGTAAAAGTAAACAAGCTTTTGAACGAATATTATTCCTTAAAAGCGGAGAATTCTATTTTAAAATCTAAAATTGAAAAGTTAAAATTTAAAAACAGGTTGAATTCATACTCTTTTTAATTTCTTGCGATATAATTGCGCAAAAAAAGAGGTAAAATGAAAAAATTTATAGAGTTTTTTATAAAAAATCCCGCTTTTACGCATACTTTATTTTTGATTGTCATAATTTCTTCTATTATTGCTTATAGAAACGTTCCAAAAGAACTTTTTCCGCCTGCTACTTTAGACAAAATTTTAATAACCGGTAGTTATCCAGGAGCTTCTCCAGAGGTTTTAGATAAAATGGCGGTAAAAGATATTGAAGATAATATAAAATCTTATCCTGAAGTCTCATTAATTGAATCAGTTATTTCTACGGGTAATTTTGTTATTACGGTTTCTTTAAAACCTGGAAGCAATAAACTTGTTTTAATGAACGATTTTAAAAACGAAGTAGAGAAGATTAAAACGAATTTACCAAGTGATATGAATACTCCAAGTGTAACCATTTTGAAGAAAAAATTTCCTTTAATGTTTATTTCTGTTGCAAGCGATAGTTTAAATAAAGATGAATTGTTAAAAAGAGCTAAAGAAGTTAAGGCTTTATTGAGTAAGTTAAAAGATTTGACTCAAGTTGAAATTAGAGGAGAGAGTGATAAAAACATTTATATAAAATTAGATTCTCAAAAAATCGAAGCTTTAGGAATTAATAAAAATGACTTAATAAATGTTTTATCATCGCTAAATATTATTTTTCCGATTGGGAAAATAAAAGAAGATTATTTTTTGAGCATGTATTCAAATAAATTAAAAGATTTTCAAAATACTATTATAAAAATTGGAGATAAAACTATAAGACTTACTGATATTGCAGAAATAGTAAAAAAATACGATACTCCAACTCAAATTGGAAAATATAATGGAATTCCTAATTTAACGATTGACGTAAGAAAAGGCGAAAGTGGAGATGCCATTGCTTTGAGTAAAAAAATTAGAGAAATTTTGAAAAAATATCATGAAAAACATCCAGAAGTGATATTTGGATTTTCTACCGATACGAGCAAATGGGTTAGGAATCGTTTTAATACGGTTGTTAGTAACATAATTTTTGGGCTTATAGTTGTGTTTTTTATCATGTGGTTATTTTTAAATTGGAGAATTTCTTTAGTAGTAGTTCTTGGAATTCCAACTTCTTTTGCTATTGCTTTAATTGTTCTTGATTATTTAAATATGTCTTTAAATCTTCTTTCCATGCTTGGAGCTTTGATTGCTCTTGGGATGATAGTAGATGAAGCTATAGTGGTTGGCGAAAATATTTATAGACATTTAGAAATGGGAAAAGATAAGATTAAAGCGGCAATTGATGGAACGGCTGAAGTGTTTTGGCCTGTGGTGGCTGCGGCTGCGACTACTATTTTAGCGTTTTTGCCAATGTTTTTAATTAAAGGAGAAATTGGGGTTTTTATAAAAATATTGCCAATTATGATAAGTGTGTTGGTAGCAAGTTCTTTGTTGGAAGCGTTTGTATTTTTACCGCTTCATTCAAAAGAGATTTTAAAGGTAATTCCTTCAAAGAAAGAAATTTTTTGGGAAAAGTTTCAAAATTTTTATAAGAAATTATTGTGGTATTTTTTTAAATTTAGGTTTTTAACTTTGCTTTTCTTTTTGGTAATAGTTCCTTATTTAATATTTGTTGGGATGAAACATTCTAAATTTCAGCTTTTTCCAACTTTTGATGCAAGTCAAATATATGTAAATGGAAAATTTGATAGCAATTTTTCTATTGAAGAGACGGCGAAGGCTATTATTCCGATTGAAAAAGATTTAAAGAAATATTTAGGAGTTGATGTAGAAGGATTTACTACTGTTGTTGGAATGAAAATGAATAATAAAGGAGAAGCGAATACAGGTGAGAATTATTTTCATATTTTTGTGGATTTAAACGATAAAAAACCAACTGACTTTTATAATAAATATATTGCTCCAATTTTTCAGCCTATAAGAGTGGAAGGTAAAAGGATTCATACTTCTTGGGAAATTGCTAATAAGCTAAAAGAAGATTTTAAACATTTAAAAATTAATGGGCTTAAAGAATTAAATGTAATAGTTCCTCAAGCTGGAGTTGTAAAAAGCGATATTGTTATTTCAATCGGAGGTAAAGATCAGCATTTGGTAATTAAGGCTATAAAGAAGCTTGAAGAAGAGATGAGGAAAATAAAAGGTGTTTATAACATTTATGACGATGCCGAGCTTGGGGCAAGCGAACTTAAAATTAAGATAAATGAATATGGAAAAAAACTTGGAGTTACTCAAAAATATCTTTTTAATCAATTAAGAGCATTTTTTGGAGAAGCTGAATATGATAAAACTTTTGGTAAAGAGGGTATTGTAAAAATAAAACTTCTTGATGTTAATAAAGATAAATTTAGCGAATTTAAAAATTTTAAAGTATCTCTTCCCGATGGAAGATATATTGAATTAGATAAAATTGCTTTTTTATTTGTTAAAAAGCAATTTAAAAAAATTCATAAATATGACGGAATGGCTCTTAAAAGCGTTTATGCAAGTTTAGATAAAAATATCTTAACTACAGCAGATTTTTATAAACGAATTTCTTTTATTTTAAAAGAATTAAAAAAAGAAGGCTTGGTAGTTGTAATAGGAGGGGCTGCTAAGAAAAGCAAAGAATTTATGAAAGACATTAAAGAAGCAATGGTTGTTGCGGTTCTTTTAATATTTTTAGTATTGGTTTTAATGTTTAATTCCGTTACGCTTCCTTTTATCGTAATTTCCGTAATACCTCTTAGTTTTCTTGGGGTAATTATTGGAAATTATATTATGGATCTTAATATGACGATGCTTGGAATGATAGGAGTAGTGGGACTTGCGGGGGTTGTTGTAAACGATGGGATTGTTATGATAGATTTTATTAAAAAGGCCAAAAATTTAGATGAGTTATTGAAATTTGCTTCATATAGATTAAGACCGATTCTTTTGACTTCAATTACGACATTTTTTGGATTATTTACTTTGATTTTTTTCCCGTTTGGTCAAGCTCAAATTCTTCAACCTCTTGCGGTGGCTTTGGGATTTGGACTTTTGTGGGGAACGTTTCTTAATTTGTTTTATTTACCGGTATTTTATTATACGCTAAGGAAAACTAAATTATGAGAGTGTTTTTTAAAACTTTTGGATGTAGGAGTAATATTTACGATACCGAGGTAATGAAAGATATTATAAAAGCTGATATTGTAAATAATGAAAAAGAAGCCGATTTAATAATTGTTAATTCTTGTACTGTTACTAATTTTGCCGATAGAGATTTAAGACGGTATATTAATAAATGGCAAAACAAAAAAATTATTTTAACGGGATGTGCTTCTTATACTCAAGGTAAAAAGCTTTTTGAAGATAAAAAAGTAAAGACCGTAATAGGACATAAATTTAAAGAAAAAATAAATGACTTTTTAGATAAAGAAGGAATTTTTTTAGGTGATTTTGATTTTGTAAATACTCATATTTTAAAGAAGTTTTCAAAAACGAAAGCGTTTATTAAGATTCAAGAAGGATGTGATTTTGAATGTGCTTATTGTATAATTCCTTATGTAAGAGGACATAGTAGAAGCATTGATGAAAAGCTTATTTTGGAAGAAGTAAAGATTTTATCTCAAAATGGAATTAGTGAGTTTGTATTAACTGGTATTAATATGGGAAGTTACGGTAAAGAAAAAGGAACGAATTTAAGTGAGTTGGTGGAAAAAATCTCTAAAATTAGAGGAGTTAAGAGAATTAGGCTTGGAAGTTTAGAACCATCTCAAGTAGATGAGAAGTTAATGGATTTAACTCAAAATGGCGTGCTTGAGAAACATTTACATATAGCTCTTCAGCATACAAGCGATAGGATGCTTAGAATTATGAAAAGAAGAAATAGGGTTTCTACGACTTTGCCTCTTTTTGAAAAACTGGCATCAAAAAATATTGCGCTTGGAACCGATTTTATAGTAGGACATCCGGGAGAGAGCGAAGAGATTTGGCAAGAAGCGCTAGAGAATTTTAAAAAATATCCGTTAACTCATATTCATGTTTTTCGTTATTCTCCTAGAGATGGAACTGAGAGTGCTAAAATGAAGCAAGATGTAAAAGGAGATATTGCAAAAAAAAGAGCAAAAATTTTAGAAGAAATTGTTATAGAAAATAGTTATAATTTTAGATTGAAAAATAAGCATTTGCCTCTTTTGGTTCATGTGGAAGAAAATAAAGATGGATATTCATATGGATATGACGAATTTTACAATAAAATGAAAATTAAAGGAAATTTTCAAAAAGGAGAGTGGGTGAGAGTTAAAGATTATAAAGTAGAAAGGGATATAAATGTCAAAGAATAATAAAAATGTTTTAATTACTTCCGTATTGATAGTTATATTAATAGGTCTTTTAATAGCTGCTGGCGTTAAGTCGGGAGATTTGAATTTTAGTGTTCTTTTTTCTCAAATTTTAGGCGTAATTATTATTTTTGCTTTTTTTATTATGTTTTTGCTTTTAATAAAGAAACTTGCTCCGCAAAATCAACCTCCTCAAGTTCAAGTTGAGATGAATACGGGAATAGAAAAGGATTTTAAAATCGTTCCTACTACTTCAAATATTACTTTTAAAGACGTAGCTGGAATTAACGAAGTAAAAGAAGAATTGATTGAAATAGTAGATTTTTTAAAAAATCCGGAAAAATATAGAAGTTTTGGTATAAATCTTCCAAAAGGAGTATTGTTAGTTGGACCTCCTGGAGTTGGAAAAACTCTAATTGCTAAAGCTTTAGCTGGAGAAGCTGGAGTTCCGTTTTTTTATCAAAGTGGAAGTAGTTTTGTTCAAATGTATGTAGGAGTTGGAGCTAAGAGAGTAAGAGATTTGTTTAGCAAAGCAAAAGCAATGGCTCCAAGCATTATTTTTATTGATGAAATTGACGCTATAGGAAAAGCTAGAGGCAATCTTAGAAACGATGAAAGGGAGGCTACTTTAAATCAACTTTTAACCGAAATGGATGGTTTTGAAGGGAGTGAGGGGGTTATCGTAATTGGAGCTACTAATAAAGTAGAGCTTCTTGATGAAGCTTTGTTAAGACCAGGAAGATTTGATAGAAGAATTTTTGTTGAACTTCCGGGACTTCAAGATAGAATTGAAATTTTAAAAGTTCATTTGAAAAATAAACCATTTAAAGGAAATCTTGAAAATATTGCTAAGATGACAGTTGGTTTTAGCGGAGCCGCTCTTGCTAGTTTGGTAAATGAAGCAAGTATTCATGCTTTAAAACAAGGAAAACCTTATGTAGAAGAGAGCGATTTTTATGCAGTAAAAGATAAAGTTTTAATGGGTAAAAAAAGACTTAATACTTATTCTTCCACGGAAAAAGAAATTTTAAGTTACTATCAAGCTGCAAAAGCAGTAATTGCAAGTTGGCTTGGAGTTGACTTTGAGAGGATTTCTCTTGTAAAAGATGATTTTAAAGAAGAAGATAAAGAAATTATTTCAAAAACTGAACTTATGAGTAAAATTGAAACTCTTTTAGCTGGTAGAGTAGCGGTTGAAGAGAAATTTAATGAAAAATATTCAAATGCTCATAAAGATATTAAAAAAGCAAGGGAACTTGCAATTAAAATGATCCAAGATTATGGAATGGGAGATAGAATAGTAGGAGATGAAGGAGAAATTGCTAAGATTTTAGATGAAGCTTATAAAGAAACGAAGGTTTTATATGAAGCTAATAAAGAAATAATTGAAAGGGCTTATGAGTTGATGCAAAAAAATGAAATTTTGCATTTAGAAGATATTAAAAAAATTAAAGATGAAATTTTTTAGTGGTTTTTGTTTAAAAAACGATAAAAAGTTTTTTAAGGAATATTTGGAAGAAGGATTGGTTGTTGCTGGTTTTAGCAAAGGCGCTCAAGAAGCTCTTGATTATGTTTTAACTTCAAAAGAAAGAGTAGATAAACTTCAATTGTTTTCTCCTGCCTTTTTCAATTATTCTGAAAAAATCATAGAGATGAATTTACAAGCTTTTAAAAAAGATAAAGATAGTTATATTAAAAATTTTTTAATTAAAGCGGGAGCGATTTTAGAAAATGGGAAATGGAAAATAGAAAATGAATATTTGGAAATTGGAGAGTGTAACATTGTTGATTTAGAAAAATTATTTACTTTTGATTGGGAAAAAATCAAACAAATTCAAGATGTTAAAATTGAAGTTTTTTTAGGTGAATTTGATAAAATTATCGCTTTAAAAAAAGCGCGTGATTTTTTTAAAAATTATGCGGATATTTATTTTTTTAATAAATCAAATCATTTTTTAAGGAGAGCTAATTGAAAAATATAGAATTTTTTAAAGATTATTGGGATATAATTGTGGGATTTAGTTCGTTTTTATTGGCTATATTTTTTCATTTGGAACATTTTACTGTGTTATCGGCTATTTTTTCTGCTATAGCTATAGGTTCTATTGCGGTTACAGTATCTGAAATTGCTGAAATTTTAGCTGAGAGATTTGGAGAACCTTTTGGTAGTATGATTTTGACTTTTTCAGCGGTATTAGTAGAGATTTTGATTTTATTTATGGTATTACTTGAAACAAAGGCGCATCCTGAAGCTCTTGATGGAGTTAAAAATGGTATTATAGCAACGGTTTTAGTGGATTTAAATGCGTTGCTTGGACTTGCGGTTTTTGTTGGTGGGCTTAATTTTAAAGAGCAAGTTCATAATGAAGATACTTCGGCAAGTTATACTACGGTTTTATTTGTAGCAGCAGCTATGTTACTTGTGCCAACTACGATTTCTATACATTCAAGTGAAGATGCTTTATTTAAAGCAAGTTTGATAATTTCTGTATTATTGTTTATTTATTACATTTTTATTTTTAAATTTCAGACCACTACACATGTTCATTTTTTTAAATTTACAAAAAGAAGCAGAGTTAAAAAATATTTAAAAGAAGATGAAAACGAAGATTATTTTTTTGATAAGAAAAGCAATTTATTTAATATAATATTTTTGATATTTTTGCTTGTAATTATTGGAATAGTTTCTGAAATTTTTGCAAAAGATGGAGTGGCGGTTTTTAAAGAATTTGGATTTAGTGCGGGATTTGTTGGTATTTTGATTGCATTTATTACGGTAGCACCAGAATTGTTTACAGCAATTAGAGCGGCAAAAAATGATGAAATGCAAAGAGTAGTTAACATTGCAATGGGAGCAAGTACCGTTAGTATTCTTTTAACTGTTCCATCGCTTATATTTTTATCTTTAATTGTTGGGATTAATTTAACGCTTGATTTTTCTCCTCTTCAAGTTGGAGCTTTGCTTCTTACGATTTTGCTTGTTTGGAAAACAACTGAAGATGGAGAGACAAATTATCTTGAAGGGCTTAGTCATTTAATGTTATTTTTAAGTTACGCGGTAATTGCGATTTTTTATTGAAAAGATTGTACTAAGAATAATATTACGGATAGCGTAATTACAGTTTTTATTAGAAATTGATAGATTTTAGCTTCTATTAATTCAAAGTTCATTTTTTTCCTTTTTTTTGCTTTTAAAGCAAAAAGTGTTCCATTTTGGTAAAATTTATTTTTTTTGTTAAAATTAACCAAAAAAGGAGAAAAAATGGATAGAAGAAAATTTTTAAAAACTGCTGGATTTACTACAGCAGTTGTTGGTGGAATGATATTAAGTGGGTGTAGTAACAATAAAAAAGAAGAAGTAAAAAACGTAAATGTTTCTAAGAAAAAAGAAACTACATTAAAAGTTTGTTTATCTTGGCCAAAAACGTTGCCTATTATGGGAGAAGGAATTTATTATTTTGCTGATAGAGTAAAAGAATTGACAGATGGTGCTTTAAAAATTAAAATTTATGGAGCAAATGAATTAGTTCCAGCTCTTGGAGTGTTTGATGCGTGTTCCAAAGGGCAAATTGATGGATTTCATTCTGGACCATATTATTGGAAAGGTAAAAATCCAGCGTTTTCATTGTTTAGCGCAGTGCCGTTTGGGATGGTTGCAGATGAAATGAATGCATGGCTTGATTTTGGTGGTGGAATGGAGAAATGGAGAGAATTATATTCAAAATATAATTTAATTCCTTTTAAAGGTGGAAATACCGGAAATCAAATGGGAGGATGGTTTAGAAAACCAATTAAATCATTAGCTGATCTTAAAGGCCTTAAAATGAGAATTCCGGGTCTTGGCGGAGAAGTTATGGCAAGACTTGGAGTAAAACCTGTAAATATTCCTGGGGGAGAGTTATATACGGCGCTTGAGAGAGGCGTTATTGATGCTACTGAATGGGTAGGACCTGCTCTTGATATTAAGATGGGATTTTATAAGGTTGCAAAATATTATTATTCTGGATGGCATGAGCCAGGAACAGTGCTTGAGCTTACCTTTAATAAAGAAAAATTTGACAAATTGCCTAAAGAATTTAAAGCGGCTATTGAAGTTGCAAGTAACGATATGCACTCTCGCATGCTTGCTCAATTCCAATATGAAAATGGTGTTGCGCTTAAAAAAATTATGGATGGAAAATATGGAGTTAAACTTTGCGAATTTCCAAATGATGTTAACGAAGCAGCTAAAAAGGCTATTAAAGAAATTCTTGAAGAAAATGCAAATAAATCTACAGATTTTAGAGATGTTTATGAAACGATTGAAAGATTCTTCCCGGATACAAGAAAATGGAGTGACGTTGGTATGAAATGGTTTTTGGATGTTAGAGATACGAATTTTAAATACGATAAATGTTAAGCCCTTTGGGCTTATACATATTTTTTTAGAACTTCGCTACAAAGCGTGAATCCAAAAGTTCCAGTAACTCCAATAAAACTTCCCATATCGCAATTTATTGGTTTTTCGATGGAATAAACTACTTTAAAATCTTTATCAAATCCTATTTTTTTTAATCTATCTCTTATTTTTTTAGCAAAAGGGTCAACTTGAGTATTCCAGATGCTATCTACTCTTATTTTTGTAGGGTCTATTCTTTTTGCAGCTCCCATTGATGAAATGATTTTTGGATACGCTTCTTGGATTAATGCAATTTTAGCGTCGATATCGTCAATTGCATCTATTACTATATCAAAATTATGAAATTCTAAAATTTTAATGTTTGAAGGAGTAAGTTTCATGTTAATTGGAGTTATTCCTTTGTAAATGTTTGATAAAACTTTTACTTTGTTTTCTCCAACATGTTCGCTTCCAATTTGTCTATTTTGATTTGTTTTATCAAAAGTATCGAAATCTATTATGGTAATATTTTTAACACCGCTTCTGTATAAACAATCAAGAGCGTATCCTCCAACTCCTCCGACACCGCATATTAATACTTTTAATCGTTCAATTTCATCGAATTTTGAAAATAGTTTTCTACATCTATCAAATCTCAATTTAAATCCTTTACAAGTTTTTTTAGATTTTCATATTTTTGAGAAAATTTAGGCTTTTTGTTTTGTAAAACCAAATTTTTGTATTCATGTGGTAAATAGTGTTTATCAAATATTACTCCAATATATTCTCCAATGTCTGGTGTGAATAAATTTTCAAGTAATTCTATTACTTCGTTTTTATCATATTTTTCGAAATTTAAAATTAGGTCTCTATCAAATTTTGGATAATTTATGTTATTGTATATTAAATCGTCTGTTGGATAAACTTCGCTAAAGTTAGGAACTATGAGATGGATTGCATAAAAGTCGTTTTTTTTGTAAATTCTAAAATATTCTTTTTTTGGAATATATAAATCTTTAAAATTCCATTCGGCTTCTTTAAAGTAAGGTTTTTTTAAAAAGTTTGCGTGAATGTCTCCACTTAAATTGATAAAATGTTTTTGAAGATTATAACTGTGTCTAATGGCGTTAATATCTTCTATTATTCTTCCTCTTTTTTCTAGTTTTGTTTGCATAAGTTCTGTGTATGCTTTGATAGCTGCTTTTTCTTTATCTATATCGCATCCAAAAGAAAGAATAATTTCATCGTTTTCTATAAAACTTACGGCAATTACTGGATATTTTCCTTCTAAAGTTGCATCGTAAAATTGGATATTTTTGGAATTTAAAGGGTGAGAAATTTTAGGAAGAGGAAGAGCATATTTTATTACTTGAAATTTTACAAATCTTTCGATTATTTCAGCTTTTGCGTTGTAATAAGCTTGTTTTAGTTCTTTGTGAAAAGCCATACCGTTACTTGCATAAATATTGTGAATTAAGTTTATTGGAAAATAAGTTAGTTTACCATCTCTATCAGTAAAAGGAATTGAGAGTATCTCAAAAATATCGCTATTAAAATCTATTAGCTCTTCTTTTGTAAGTTTGTCGATTTCGTAAAATGCTTTTAGTTCGTCGTTTAAAAAATTTTCTGTAATTATTTCATCCGAATATAATCCATTAACATAGTATTCTTCAAAAAAATTTCGAGTTAATATTCTCTCACACATTTCTCCA
>JAMORJ010000015.1 GCA_027063595.1 Nautiliaceae bacterium
GAACTTCAAAATTCGGAGTTTTTTGATAAGAGATTTATTAATTTTGAAAACAAATTGTTAAAAACTAATATTTGGCTTGAGAATAAAAAGTTTAAAAAAGCTGGGGAGATAAGAGGGTTTGAATATTTCGTATTAGAAGAAATTAAAGACGAGTTTGATAAAATGCATTTTGAGTCTTTAAAAAATTTATGAAAGGCTATAAATGAAACTTGGCGAAATTTGTAAAGTTTTGGATATAAAATGTAATTGTCCAGATATTGAAATTAGAGGAATTAATACTTTAAAAGAAGCAAAAGAAGGAGAAATTAGTTTTTTTCACAATGAAAAGTATAAAAGGCATCTTTTAAATACTAAAGCAACTGCCGTATTAATTGAAGAAAAATATAAAGATTTATTACCTAATGGCGTTATAGCTTTAATAACGGATGAACCTTACTTAAAATTGGCGCTTCTTACTAAATATTTTGTAAAAGAGCCTTGGGAAGATGGAGGATATCAAGTAGCAAAAGATTCAAAAATAGATCCAAGCGTAAGGATTGCAAAAGGTGTAAAAATTGGTAAAAATGTTACGATTATGCCAAATGTTACTATCGGACCTTATGTAGAAATAGAAGAAGGATGCGTTATTTATCCTAACGTTTCGATTTATAGAGATACTAAACTAGGTAAAAACGTAATAATTCATTCAGGAAGCGTAATTGGTAGCGATGGTTTTGGATATGCTCATACAAAAAATGGGGAACATATTAAAATTTATCATTTAGGAAAAGTGGTAATTGAAGATAATGTAGAAATTGGGGCAAACACGACTATTGATAGGGCGGTTTTTGGAGAGACGAGAATAAAAAAAGGAAGTAAAATCGATAATTTAGTTCAAATTGGTCATAATTGCGAAATTGGCGAAAATTCGATATTAGTTTCTCAAGTTGGTTTATCTGGTAGTAGTAAACTTGGGAGAAATGTTGTTATGGGAGGACAAAGCGCTACAGCTGGACATTTGGAAATTGCCGATTTTGTGACTATAGCAGCAAGAGGGGGAGTAACAAAGGATGTTAAAAAACCCGGAGTTTATAGCGGATTTCCTCTTATGCCTCATAAAATGTGGCTAAAACTTCAAGCTATTTTAAGCAGAATGCTTAAAAAATAATTTCTTGATTTATATCAATTTTTGTTTTTTTGTTTTTGTTTATAATTATAAAAAAAGGCGTTACATGAAAGTTTATTTGGATAATAATTCCACAACTCCTATGGATGATAGAGTAAAAGAGGTGTATTGTAAAGCCACTAAATATTTTGGAAACGTTAATAGCATATATGATTTGGGAATTGAAGCAAGAAGAAAATTAGCAGAAGCTTACGATATTATTTATCCGGCAATAGGTGCAAGTGATGAAGATGACATTTTAATTACTTCTTCGACTACAGAGGGGAATAATACGGTAATAAAAACTTTTTTGTATGCTTTTTTAAGAGGAAATCCTAAAAAGCATATTATTACTACCGTTGCCGAGCATAGTTCAATTAAAGCTCCTCTTGCTTTTTGTAAAAAATTTGGCATGGAAGTTACTTATCTTTATACAGACGAAAACGGAAGAATTGATCCTAAAGAGCTTGAAAATGCAATAAGAGATGATACAGCTTTAATTAGTGTGCTTTTTGCAAGTAATGAATCAGGTGCTATTGAGCCAATTAAAGAAGTAGGTCAAATTGCTAAAAAGTATAATATTCCTTTTCATTGCGATGGAGCTCAAGCAATAGGAAAAGCAGAAGTTAACGTAAGAGAACTTGGGGTAGATTATTTTACTTTTTCGGCTCATAAATTTCATGGACCAAAAGGAGTGGGTGCTCTTTATGTAAGAGCCAAAGCGCCTTATGAAAATTTAATTCATGGCGGTAATCAGATGGGAGGAAAAAGAGGAGGAAGCGTATATTTAAATGGAGTGTTGGCAATGGCTGAAGCTATAAAGTTGGCAAATGAGCATTTGGATGAAATGAATACGAGAGT
>JAMORJ010000016.1 GCA_027063595.1 Nautiliaceae bacterium
ATCACACACCATTAAAATATTCGAATTGCTACTTTTTTTACTTAACCAAATTCCAAGATCCATTACCGGAATAGTTACTCCTCTAATATCCACAGCCCCTATTACATAATCTATTTCGCTAAAAATGTCTACGATTTTTCCCTCATACTTAACTATTTCCCTTATTTTAAAAACATTGGTTGCAAATTTAGTTTTAACGCCTTCAATCTCAAATTCAAAAAACTGAACTTCATTTCTTAAATGTGAAGAAGTAATTTGCTCAATTCTTGACATACCCATTTTTAAAACCCATATCTTTTCATAGCAGCGGCTGCTTCTTTTTTTAATTCTTTTTCTTTCATCACTCTTCTTTTATCGTGAAGTTTTCTACCTTTTGCTACAGCTATTTCAAGTTTTGCTTTGTTTTTATTATTAAAATAAATCTTCGTAGGAACTAGCGTATATCCCCTCTCACTTGTATATCCGGCTAACTTTGCAATTTCACTTTTATGAAGTAAAAGTTTTCTTGGTCTTTTTTCGTCATGCCTAAAAGCAGAATAGGTAGTATCAAGATTGCTAATATGCCCTTGAATCCACCAAGCTTCGCCATCTTTTATTTTAACAAAAGAATCCTTAAGATTTACCCTACCTTCTCTAAGCGCCTTAACTTCACTTCCTTTTAATTCAATTCCCGCTTCGTATTTATCAAATATATCATAATCATGATACGCTTTTCTGTTTGTCGCTACTACTTTCATCTTCTCCCCTTGTAAAAAGAGTCCCTTTAATATGATTGCCCTTTAAAAATTCCTCAATAGCATCAAGATTATCCCCGCTTGTTAAAAACATTGATTTACCTCTATCCATTAAAAATTTAGCAGCTTTTAATTTAGTAACTATTCCTCCCGTTGCGAACTCATCGTTTGGATTACATTCTTGTTTTAACCATTCTTCTTTAATCTCTTTTACTATTTTAATAGGCTTTGCATTAGGATTAATTTTTGGATTGTCATCATAAAAAGCGTCAATATCGCTAATTATAAAAAGCATATCCGCATCAAAATAATAAGTTACATACGCACTAAGCTGATCATTATCTCCAAATAATATCTCTTCGACAGAAACTGAATCATTTTCGTTAATAATTGGAATTACTTTGTTTTTAAGCAAAACATTTATCATTTTCCTCGCGTTTTCCGTTCTCTTTCTACTATCCAAATCGGCAGCGGTTAATAAAACTTGAGCTACGGTTATACCAAATCTATTAAACCTCTCTTTATATTCTCTCATTAAAAGAGGTTGTCCAATAGCCGCAAGAGCTTGTTTATTTTCAAGTTTGCTTTTATCAAGAGGACATTTAGTATACCCAGCTCCAACGGCACCAGAGCTTACAAGCATTATTTCATAATCTTTATTTAAACGAGCTAAAAGTTCAACTATTTTATCAATTCTATTGCTTAATTTTCCATTTTCATATAAAGTAGCAGTTCCTACTTTAAATACTATCCTCTTCATCTTTTACCTTCTCAACCATATCCATTAAAGCAAATTTTAATGGTTCTATATTAATTTTACTTGCCGCACTAATTGGTAAAACAAAAGTCTTTTCATCAAAATAACAAGGATATTCTTTGCTTGCTCCATATTTTGGCTCGGTTGGAGTAATATTTAGTTTCTCAAAAAATTCGCTAACTTTTTCTTTTGCCACATCAACCTTATTTAAAGCAATAGCATATGAACAAGACGCTAATTTTTCACTATATTTTTTGAGTTCTTTTTGTAAAGTTTTAAATTGATAAACAGGATCTCTAAAAGAAGCCAAATCAATTACATAAAGAATAATTTTAGTTCTTTCAATATGTCTTAAAAACTCAAGTCCAAGCCCTTTTCCTTCACTTGCTCCTTCAATAATACCAGGAATATCCGCCATTACAAAATTTCTATATTCATCTACTTTTACTACTCCAAGTTTTGGAGTTAGAGTAGTAAATTCATAATTTGCAATTTCAGGACGAGCGTTTGATAAAACCGAAATTAAAGTAGATTTCCCAGCGTTTGGAAATCCCACAAGCCCTACATCTGCAATTAATTTTAATTCCATTATAATTTCAAGTTCTTTTCCTTCTTCTCCTGGCTGAGCATATCTTGGAACCTGATTTCTACTTCCTCTAAAATGCCAATTTCCAAGCCCTCCTTTTCCTCCTTCAAGTAATACTCTCCTCTCTCCAGGCGTTTTCATATCAAGCAAAACTTCTCCTGTGTTAGCATCTTTAATAATAGTTCCGGGAGGCACTTTCAAAATCAAATCTTCTCCATCTGCTCCATGCTTTTTCTTACCCTCTCCAGGTCTTCCGTTTTTAGCTTTAAGTAACTTTTTACCTTTAAAATGAGCTAAAGTATGAGTATTATTATCGCACTCAACTATAACATCTCCTCCTTTTCCTCCATCTCCTCCATCGGGACCTCCCTTTGGAACAAATTTTTCTCTTCTGAAACTAACACATCCAGCTCCACCTTTTCCAGATTTTACTTTTAACTTGATATGATCAATAAACATAAAATTCCTTTTTTATGAAATTTTACCATAAAACTTAAATTTCTCTTAAAACCAAAAAGAAATTCTACAACATCCAAATAATATTAGTGTCAGAGAAGAAAAGTTTCAAAAAAGAAAAAAAGAAGAAATTAATCTTTCGTAGGATAAACTGAAACTTTTTTTCTTTTTTTATCTTTAATTTCAAATTTTACATATCCATCAATTAATGCATAAATTGTGTGATCTTTACCCATTCCTACATTATTTCCTGGATGATATTTTGTTCCTCTTTGTCTAATTATAATGTTCCCAGCTTTTACAAATTCTCCTCCAAATTTTTTAACGCCAAGTCTTCTACCAGCTGAGTCTCTATTATTTTGCGTAGACCCTTGTCCTTTTTTGTGTGCCATTTCTTCTCCTTAATTAAGCTATGATTTCTTTAACTCTAACTCTTGTAATATCTCTTCTAAATCCTCTTTTTTTCTTAGAATCTTTTCTTCTTCTTTTTTTGAAAATAATTACTTTTTTACCTCTATAATTTCCTATTACTTCAAGAATTACTTTTGCTCCTTCAACTGTAGGATTTCCTATTTTCAATTCGTCTCCATTAACAAGCAAAACATCGTTTACTTCGATAGTTTGTTTTGGTTCAGCCCCTTTGATTCTATCAAGATCAAGCGTATCACCAACTTTTACTTTATATTGTTTTCCACTATGTTTAATAACTGCATACATATTCTTAACCCTTTTGTTGGTTTTTTAGTGTGAAATATTACTCAGTTTACCTTAAAAAGAGCTTAATTTAAGATTTCATTAAGAAATAATAGCGATACATTCTATTTCTACTTTTGCTCCTTTTGGAAGTTCTTTTACCGCTACAGTACTTCTTGCCGGTTTATGGGAAAAATATTCAGCATAAACTTCGTTAACTGCGCTAAAATCGTTAATATCGGATAAAAATATGGTAGTTTTAACCACATCTTCAAGTTTTGCTCCAGCTGCTTCTAAAACGGCTTTTAAATTTTTACAAACTTGATGAGTTTGGGTCTTTACATCTTCATCCAAAAACTTACCATCTGAAGTTAAAGCAATTTGACCTGAAGTAAAAATCATATTTCCTACTTTAATTGCCTGAGAATAAGGACCTATCGCTTCTGGAGCATGAGAAGTATAAATTTTTTCCATTTTCATCCTTTTTTTCAAAATTATATCAAATTTCTTTTCCTAGCTTTTTCCAATTCTTTTTTGGTTAAATATTTTCCTATTTCAATTAATTCAGGTGCTTTGTGAAAATCATACCAATTTGCAACATTCTGAGGTATAACGATTTCAATATCGGGCATATATTCAGCTCGTCTATACCTAAAAATAACTTCCATCATTAAATCTATGGATTCGTTAATTACATTTTCTTTAAATTCAAAAAATTTATTCCACACTTCTTCAAATAAAGTCTGTTTTTTCTTTATATCTTTTGAAATATTTACTTTTAACTCTTCTTCTTTTCCATATAAATTCACCGCAATTATCAAATCACTAAAATCACTCATAACAGGAGCTACGGGCATTAAATTTAAAACTCCTCCATCTACTAAAATCCTACCATTTATAACAACAGGTTCAAAAACTCCGGGAATAGCGCTTGAAGCTTTTACAGCAGTCCACAAATCTCCTTTTTGAAACCATATTTCCTTTTTTTTACTAAGATCCGTCGCAACTGCCGTAAATTTTATAGGAAGCTCTTCAATTTTATAATCCCCCGCTATTTCCTTTATTTTAGTAAAAATTTTATCACTATCCAATTTTAAAGGCGGTTTGTAAAATTTAAAAATATCTAAAAAATCAAGACTCATAACCCACTTTTCATACTCCTCCAATTTTCCACAAGCCTCAAGAGCTCCTATTACGGCTCCCATTGAAGTTCCAGAAATGCTTACTATTTCAAAATATTTTTTAAGTTCTTTAATAACTCCTATATGCGAATATCCTCTTGCTCCTCCTCCACTTAAAACCAACGAAATTTTTTTCATCTATTTCCTTTTTTTTAAGAAAGTTTAACATAATTTTTATTTAAATATAGAGTCTGTCACTATATAAAAACAAAAAATAAAAAAACCAGGGAATTACATCATCCCTGGCATTCCTCCCATTCCTCCCATATCAGGAGCTGGTTTTTCTTCCTCTTTTACTTCAGTTACAGCCGCTTCTGTTGTTAAAAGCAAGCTTCCAACACTTGATGCATTTTGAAGCGCAATTCTCTCAACTTTAGTTGGATCTATAATTCCAGCTTCAAACATATCTACATATTCACCTGTTGCTGCGTTAAATCCAACATTTTCATCAGCTTCTTCTACAGTCATAGCAACTACGCCTGGTTCATATCCAGCGTTTTTAGCAATTTGTTTAATTGGAGCTTTTACAGCTCTTTTGATAATATCAATTCCTATTTGTTCATCAGGCTCTGGTGATTCAACTTTCGCTTTTTTAGCAGCTTTAAGAATCGCTGCACCACCACCAATTACGATACCTTCTTCAACAGCTGCTTTTGTAGCGCTTAATGCGTCATCTACTCTATCTTTTTTCTCTTTCATTTCAACTTCTGTAGCCGCACCTACTTTAATTACAGCAACTCCACCGCTTAATTTTGCAAGTCTTTCTTGTAATTTTTCTTTATCATAATCGCTAGTAGCTTCTTCAATTTCTTTTTTAATTTGTTTAATTCTTGCTTCAATAGCCGCTTTATCACCTTTTCCATCAACAATTGTAGTGTTTTCTTTATCTACAACAATTCTTCCAGCTTGTCCAAGATCTTGTAATGTCGCATTTTCTAATGTTCTTCCAAGCTCTTCACTAATTACTTGTCCACCTGTAAGAATAGCTATATCTTGAAGCATAGCTTTTCTTCTATCACCAAATCCTGGTGCTTTAACCGCAACTACGTTTAATACTCCTCTTAATTTGTTTACAACAAGTGTAGCTAACGCTTCACCTTCTACATCTTCAGCAATGATTAATAATGGTTTATTTCCAGCTTGAACGATTTGCTCAAGCAATGGTAATAAATCTTTCATATTGCTAATTTTTTTATCATAAAGCAAGATATATGCATCTTCATATTCAGCTACCATTTTATCTGGATTTGTTACAAAATATGGACTTAAATATCCTCTATCAAATTGCATACCCTCAACCACTTCAAGTTCATCTTGAAGAGATTTTCCTTCTTCAACAGTAATTACACCATCTTTTCCAACTTTATCCATTGCTTCTGCTATAAGTTCACCAATTTTTCTATCGTTATTTGCTGAAATTGTTGCTACTTGAGCAATTTGTTCTTTATTTTCTACAGGTTTGCTCATTTTTTTAAGCTCGTTAATAATTGCTTCAACAGCTTTATCCATTCCTCTTTTAACCATTACTGGATTTGCACCAGCTGTTACGTATTTTAATCCTTCTTTAAAGATTGCATGTGCAAGTACTGTTGCTGTTGTAGTACCATCACCTGCTTCATCAGCAGTTTTACTTGCAACTTCTTTTACAAGTTGAGCACCCATATTTTCTACTGGATGTTTAAGTTCAATTTCTTTTGCAACACTTACACCATCTTTTGTAATATGTGGTGCTCCAAAACTTCTTTCAAGTAATACATGTCTTCCTTTTGGCCCCATTGTAACTCTAACTGCATCAGCAAGTTTTTCAACTCCTGCTAAAAGTTCGTTTCTTGCTACATCTCCATATACGATTTCTTTTGCTGCCATCTTCCCCTCCTTTTAATTATTTTTCAATTTTTCCTAAAATATCGTCAGTATTTAATACAAGATATTCTTTTCCATCAATTGTAATATCAGTCCCTGCGTATTTTGCAAATACTACTATATCTCCTTCATTAATTGGTAAATTTTCGTCTTCTTCAACTTCTTTTGAAATTGCAATAACTTTTCCTTCAAGTGGTTTTTCTTTTGCATTATCTGGAATGATAATTCCACTTGCAGTTTTTGCTTCTTCTTCCATTCTTTCTACCAATACTCTTAACCCAATTGGTCTAAACATTTCCGCCTCCTTTTTGTTTAAGTTAATTTAACTGGCGAAATTATATAATAAAAGCGGCTTTTTGTCAAGATTTTTTAGAATCTTTTTTAAAAAAGTTTATAGTTATACACTAAAATATCATGAGTTAATCTAAAGCAAAAGGGCAAAAAAAAAGAAAAATTATTTTATCATCGTATTAGGAAGCCAAAGAGAAATAGAAGGAATATAAGTTATTAAAATAAGTCCCAAAAGCAATACCAAAAACCATGGAAACACCGCTTTTACTACTTCTTTAAGTGGAAGACCAGTTATTCCACTTGCAACAAACAAATTAAGTCCAACTGGTGGTGTCAACATTCCAAGTTCCATATTTATAGTAATTATTACTCCAAAATGAATAGGATCAATTCCAAGAGCAGTAGCAATAGGAAGAAGAAGAGGCACCATAATCATTACAATAGAACTTGGCTCCATAAAATTACCCGCAATTAAAAGTAAAATATTTACGGCTATTAAAAATGCAACTTTGCTTAAATGCATATCAATTACAAGTTGAGTTAACATATCAGGAACGCTATGAATAGTAAGAAAATAAGCAAAAATACTTGCGTTTGCAATAATAAACATTATCATAGCGGAAGTTTTTGCACTTGATTTAAACACATTCCACAAATCTTTTAACTTAAAATCCTTATATACAAATAAAGCAATAAACATCGCCCAAACGGCACTAACAGCCGCCGCTTCCGTTGGAGTAAAAATACCTCCATAAATTCCGCCTATGATAATTACAATCGTCATTAAAGCCCAAAAAGCTTCTTTAAATTTTTGCCATCTCTCTTTCCAACTACAAGGCTTTTCTTTTTTAAATCCAAGTTTTTTTGCTCCAATATAAGTTACAGCCATTAACATAAACCCTATTAAAAGCCCAGGAATTACTCCCGCCATAAAAAGTTTACCAATACTTTGCTCAGCCGTAACCCCATATATAATCATTACGATACTTGGAGGAATTAAAATCCCAAGACTTCCAGCCGTCGTAATAGTTCCAACCGCATAACTTTTTGGATATCCTTCAGCCATAATAGCTCCAAACATAATAGAACCAATTGCGGCAACTGTGGCTGGAGAAGAACCAGAAACAGCCGCAAAAATAATGCTTGCAAAAATAGCAGCTATTGGAAGACCTCCTGGAAGATGACCAACCAAACTTTTTGCAAATTCTATTATTCTTCTTGCGCTACTACCAGTTGATAATAAATTCCCTGCCAATATAAACATAGGAATAGCCATAAGAGGATATTTATCGAGCTTAGAAAAAATAGCACTTGCAAGATCAATCAATTCATCAGGACCATCAAAAATATACGCAGTAATAAAAGTAGAAGCTCCAAGAGCTACGCTAACAGGAACACTTAAAAACATTAAAATAAAAAATAACAAAAATAAAACTCCTACAACACTCATCTAAAAACCTTATTATATATTTTTACCCTCAGCTAACTCAGTTTCTTCTATAACCATCTCATGTTCACTTTTAATTTTAACTTCTTCAGGCGGTTTTTTAATATATTCAAGCATTTTTTGAAATACTCTAAAAGATGCAAACAAAAAAGATATAGGCAACGCTAAATATGGAATCCACATTGGAATATTTAAATCTACGCTAATTTCTCCACTTGCCTTAAGACCAAAATCTGGATCAAAAATAAATAAATATCCATAATAAGCAACAGCTAAAAGATACAAAAATGTAATAAACTTAGCTAAAACTATAACCCATTTTGCAAGCTTTGAAGGCAATAAATCAATTAAAAGAGTTACTTTTATATGACACTCAAGCCTAAAACAATAAGCGGCTCCAAATAACGCAGACCAAATAAAAAGATAATTGGTAAGTTCAAATGCCCAATCAATTCCTTCGTTAAAAACAAATCTTGCTACAACATTAAAAAAAGCAAGCAGCACTCCGGCTGCTATTCCAAAAGCTGCGATAAACTCGTTAATTAAACCAATAATTTTATCTAAAAAATTAAGAATTTTCATTCTCCAACTTTAATAGCTTTTTCAATCAAATCTTTACCAATCAAATCATAAAACTTAGGATAAATAGTTCTAAGTTTTTTTACCCAAAGCTCTCTTTGTTCAGAAGTTAGTGTGTCAATTTCAAGTTTTCCAGTTCTATTTGCATATTCTTTAATTTTTGCAAATTGCTCATCATTAAGTTCTTTAGCCCAAATTCTCTCTTTAGCAGTAGCTTCTTTAACAGCTTGTTTAATTACAGCTTTTAAATCATTTGGTAGTTTGTTCCAAAATTTTTTGCTCATAACCACCATATATCCAAGATATCCATGATTTGTAAGAGTCATATATCTTTGAACTTCATAAAATTTTTTCGTATAAATATTAGAAATAGTATTTTCTTGTCCATCCACTACCCCTTGTTGAAGAGCAGAATAAACTTCACTAAATGGAAGTACTACTGGAATTGCCCCAAGAGCTTTAAATTGTTCAATTAATACTTTAGAACTCATTACCCTAAATTTAAGTCCTTTACAATCTTCGGGTTTAATTAAAGGTCTTTTTGAATCCGTAAGTTGTTTAAATCCATTATCCCAGTAAGCAAGGGCAACATAACCTTTTTTATTTACCAACTCAAGCAATTTTTGCCCCACTTCTCCATCAAGTACTTTATGTAAATGTTCATCGTTTTTAAATAAAAATGGTAAATCAAACAAAGCAAGTTGAGGAACAAGCCCTGTAAATTTAGAAAAACTTGGAGCCGCCATTTGAACAGTTCCAAACTTAAGTTTTCTAAGAACTACTTTATCTCCACAAAGTTGAGCATTTGGAAAAACTTTTACCTTAATTCTCCCATGAGAAAGTTCTTCTACTCTTTTTGCAAAATAATCAGCAGCTTTTCCTTTTGGAGTATTAGGCGAAACTACATGAGAAAATTTAATTACATACTCAGCCGCCATTGATAAACTCGCTACTAACGCTACGCTTAACATTCCTTTTAGAAATTTCATTTTTTCTCCTTTTTTAATGTAATCTTAACTTTGATATGATTATAACATACAAAAAATTTTTTTGCTATACTCTTATCTAAATTTTTAAAACATACTTGACATAAAAAAATATTTTTATTATCATTTCAATCCGCAAATGGTGGGGTAGCTCAGCTGGCTAGAGCGCCGGTCTCATAAGCCGGAGGTCGGGAGTTCGAGTCTCCCCCTCACTACCATTTAAATTTACACATATTAAGTGTCTGTCACTAAAATTAAAAAATCTCTTTTTACTTTCTAAAATGGTATAATTTTAAAAAAAAGGTTAAATTTTGGTTTTAGCATTAAAATATAGACCTAAAAGATTTGAAGAAATAATTGGCCAAGATCATATAGTAAAAACCCTAACAAACGCAATAAAAACCAATAGAATAGCCAATGCTTATTTATTTTCTGGTTTAAGAGGAGCAGGAAAAACAACTACTGCCAGAATTTTTGCCAAAGCTTTACAATGCGAAAACGGACCAACTCCTACCCCTTGTGAAAATTGCGAAAATTGCATTTTATCAAACGAAAATCGACATCTTGATATTATTGAAATGGATGCAGCCAGTAATAGAAAAATAGAAGACATAAGAGAATTAATTGAACACACTAAATACAAACCTTCTATTGGAAGATTTAAAATATTTATAATCGATGAAGTTCACATGTTAACAAACGAAGCCTTTAACGCTTTATTAAAAACCTTAGAAGAACCTCCGGAATATGTAAAATTTATTATGTGTACTACAGATCCTTTAAAACTTCCGGCAACAATTTTAAGTCGCGTTCAACACTTTAGATTCAACAAAATTCCAGAAAAAATAATCGAAAATTATTTAAGAAACGTTCTTATAAAAGAAAATATAGAATACGACGACGAAGCAATAAGACTTATAGTTAAAAGCGCAGGAGGCAGCGTAAGAGATTCTTTAACTTTACTCGACCAAGCAATTTCTTATAGTGGTGGAAAAATCGACTTAGATAAAGTCGTAGAAATGCTTGGAGTAATAAACCCAGAAATTATAGAAAAAATTTTTAAGTTAATTTTTAGCGAAGAAAAAGAAAAAATAGTAGAAATTATAAGAGAAATTAAAAATTATGATATAGAATCTATTATAGATGAAATTATTATATATCTAAAAGAAGCTTTGTTTAACGGAACATATCCTCTTATCACTCTTCAAAGATTTTTCAATATTTTATCAGATACAAGAGAACTTATAAAATACCATAGCGATAATGAGTTTATATTAAGTTTAATGTTTTTTAGAATGATAGAAGCAATAAAACCTCATAAAATAGACGAACTAATACAAAACTTAGAAAAAAACATTAATTATAAAATAGAAAAACCTCAAATCAATGGAGAAACATTATTTAAAAAACTAATCCAAAAAATAAAAGAAAAAGATGAAGATTTAGGAATCTGTTTTGAAACAAGTTTAAAATTCATTTCTTTTAAAGACGGTGTTTTAACATGGGAAAGTTGTCCAGATGAAGAATGTAAACAAATGTTTAGAAGATTTTTCTCTCCCGTAATAAGACCATTAATAGATGAAATATTTGGAATTGGAACAAAAATAGAAGTAATGAGATGTCCCCAGAAAATAGAAACTCCACAACCAATTCCAAAAGTTCAACAACAAAATGACAAAAGTGAAGATGTAATTAGAAAGGTTAGAGAAATCTTTGGAACAAACGTCAAAATTACAAAAATAAACCATAAATAAACTGGCAAAAAGAACATTCATTTGATTTATAAAGCCCTTAACGATTAAGTAATTTTTATCAACAGGTTTTTATACTTATAATTTTAGAATATTTAACTTTTCCTTTTTATCAGGTTTATATACCAAATTTAGATTTGAGACATTAATTTTCTTTGTATTTTCATTTTCATTAAAAATATCAATCCACTGAATAGCGCTAAAAAATAACTAAAATCTTTATTTGGTAAAACATTTTCTATTCTTAATGGATAAACTTTTTACTTTTTAAACAGCCAAGTTGAATTCTCTAAAAAGCAAATTCCAAAGTTTAGAATTTGCTTTATATTAACAACTTTTTAGTTTTCCACTTTCGCTAGGATTTCTATTTTAGCAATTTTATACGTTGAAAACAATGTAATTTTTCTTGGTGTTATCTTTTCTCCTTTTTACAAAATTGCACCAAATTATTCTTTTATTCGTAAATTTTTCTATTCATATCCAAAAATTTCCTAAACACTTCTAATGTTTTGATAATAGAGCCTTTTGCCTCAATCCTGTAGTCTTTAAGAAGTTTATTTTGAATTTGAGGGTTAAAATCTTGAACGAGAGGATTATCGATTTGTTTGAGGTCATTTACATATTGGTTAAATAAAAGTGTATAGTTTTTTATGATATCATCAATATTATCTTTATTCACATTTTGTAAAACTTCTTCAGTTTTAC
>JAMORJ010000017.1 GCA_027063595.1 Nautiliaceae bacterium
CAAATGAAGAAATTGCTTTTACTACGGATTCTTTTACTATTTCTCCAATCTTTTTTAACGGTGGAGATATAGGTAAGTTAAGCGTTGTTGGAACTTGTAACGATTTGGCTATGATGGGTGCAAAACCAGAATATTTAACTTGCGGATTTATAATAGAAGAAGGGCTTGAATTTAATGTATTAGAAAAGATTGTAAAAAGTATGAGCGATGAGCTTAAAAAAGTTGGAGCAAAAATTGTTGCTGGAGATACCAAAGTAGTTCCAGCTGGAAGTGTTGATAAAGTTTTTATTAATACATCTGGGATTGGAAAAGTTATAAGAAAGGGAATTAGCGCAAGTAATTTGAAAGTAGGGGATAAAATAATAGTAAGTAGAGATATTGGAAGACATGGAACCGTGGTAATGGCTCATAGATATGGAGTTGAAACTGATTTAAAAAGCGATTGTAAATTGTTATGGGAAGAAGTGAAAGCTTTAATAGATGAGAAAATAAACATTAAAGCTATGAGAGATGCTACAAGGGGAGGTTTGAGTGCCGTTTTGAATGAGTGGGCAAAATCAAGCAGGGTAGGAATTGAAATAGAAGAAGAAAAAGTTCCAATTAGCGATGAGGTAATTGGACTTTGTGAAATATTTGGTTTTGAACCTATGGATTTGGCAAACGAAGGAACTTTTATTGTAGCGGTTGAGGATAGTGATGCTAAAAGGGCAGAAGAGATTTTAAAAAAATTTAATGAAAATGCTTCTATTATTGGAGAAGTAACTCAAGATAATAGAGTAGTTTTAAAAAACCCTTGGGGTAGTAAGAGAGTAATTGAACTTCCAAAAGGGGAACTTTTACCAAGAATTTGTTAAACTTTTAAAAAATTTTATGGGGGGTTAATGAGACAAGAAGATATTGTTAGTATGTTTGATTCCATTTCGAAGAAGTACGATTTGGTAAATAGAGTTTTAACGTTTGGAGTTGATTTAAAGTGGAGAAAAAATGCTATAAAAAAAGTGTTTGGTTTAATTCCAAAAGAAGCTAAAATTTTAGATGTTGCTTGTGGAACTGGAGATATGATAGCTCTTTGGAAGGAAATGGGAAAGAAATATGGTAGAAATCTTCAAATTTGCGGACTTGATCCAAGTAGTGGAATGCTTGAAGTAGCCCAAAAAAAACTTCCCGATGTTAAGTTTTATAAAGCGTATGCAACTGATCTTCCATGTAAGAGCGAAAGTATTGATGCTATAAGCATAGCTTTTGGAATTAGAAATGTTCTTGAAATTGAAAAAGCAATTGAAGAATTTAATAGAGTTTTAAAATCAAATGGAGTAGTATTAGTGTTGGAATTTACAAAAGATGAAAAGCCAAGCAAATTAAGAAAGTGCGTTGATTTTTATTCGACTAAATTGTTGCCTAAGATTGGAGGGTTTTTGAGCAAAAATAAGAAAGCTTACGAATATCTTCCAAATTCCATTGAAAATTTTTATACTCCAAGAGAGCTTAGCGCTCTTTTTGAAAAAAAAGGGTTTAAAATAGTTCATATTGAGAATTTTAATTTTAACCAAGTTACTTTATTAATTGCTAAAAAAATTATATAATTTTTAAAAAAAGGATTGAAATGAGACTTGGTTGTTTGTTCCCTGGGCAAGGATCTCAATTTGTAGGAATGGGGAAAGATTTTTACGAAAACAGTAAAAAAGCTCGCGAAATGTTTGAAGAGGCAAGTGAGGCTATAAAGGTTGATTTTAAAAAGCTTATGTTTGAAGAAAATGATAATTTAAATAAAACGGAATATACTCAACCTGCTATTTTATTATTTAGCGCAATTGCGTATGAACTTTTTAAAGAAAACAAAGATTTTACTTATAATTTTTCTTTGGGACATTCTCTTGGAGAATTTAGTGCTTTGTATTCCGCTGGAGCTTTGAATTTATCAGATGCAATTAAATTGGTGCACG
>JAMORJ010000018.1 GCA_027063595.1 Nautiliaceae bacterium
TGGAATTTTTGTAAGAGTTGAAGCTATTAATCCTCCTGTACAGCTTTCAGCAAAAGTTATTTTTTGTGGAGGTAAATTTTTTACGATAAATTCAAATACATCTCCAAAAATCATAAATGGAATTGTGTTTAAAAATTCTTTTTTTATTTTGTCTTCAAGAGGCTCGGTGATAATTTCGATCCATCCACCTTCGTTTTCAATAACCGTGTATTCCAATTTATGAGCGTTAAGCAATGGTTCAAGGAACATTAAAGTAGTTTCTTTATCGTATTTAAAAACGTTTATTTTTTCATATTCGGGTGCAATTATTAAAATTTCTGGTATTTCTTTTTCGAGCAAAATTACATTTATGCTTTTTTTTTCAATTTCTATCAAAAAGCTATTTTTGCTAAATTTTGCATTTTCGGGTATTAAAAAATCATTTTTTACGATAAGATTTTGATTTATTAGTCTTGATATTATTCTTGCAACTAATGGATAGGTTTTTTGATTTGTAACTATTAAAGTATCTTCTTTTGGGTGAAAATTTATATCGAAGTTATCTAAAAATTTTAAACTATCAAAACTAACATATCTAAAAAGTTCTTCTTGAAGCGCTTTTTGAAATTTAAATTCTTTTCCGACAAATATTACTTCCATTTGCTCTCCTTATTGTATAATTGTATCAAAAAGGTAAAAAAATGAAAGTAGATTTAAGTAAACTTCCAGAGTATAAAGAGCCAAAAGAAAAAGTTTTTAAAAAAAATGGAAAACTAAAAAATAAATTTTACGAAAAAGAGCTTTTAAGGCTTCAAATAGAACTTGTAAAACTTCAAACTTGGATAAAAAACAATAACAAAAGAATGATAGCTCTTTTTGAAGGTATGGATACTGCTGGAAAAGATGGAACTATAAAAAGAATTCTTGAACATCTAAATCCAAGATTTGCAAAAAGCGTTGCTCTTGATAAACCAAGCGATAGAGAAAAAACTCAATGGTATTTTCAAAGATATGTTCCTCATTTTCCTGCTGGAGGAGAAATGGTGTTTTTTAATAGAAGTTGGTACAACAGGGCTGGAGTAGAGATTGTTATGGGATTTTGTACTAAAGAGGAATATTTAAAATTTATGAGACAGTGTCCAAAATTTGAAGAATTGATAGTGGAAGAAGGGATAAAATTTTTTAAATATTATCTAAACATAAGCAAAGAAGAAATGTATAAAAGACTTAAAAAAAGAGAAACGGATCCTCTTAAAAAATGGAAACTCTCGGCTATTGATTGGAAAAGTTACGAGCATTATGACGATTATGTGAAATATAGAGACGATATGTTTTTAGCTACTTCAACTCCATATGCTCCTTGGGTGATAGTGGATGCAAATGATAAAAAAAGAGCAAGGCTTAATGTAATTAGGGATATTTTATCTCAATTTGATTATGATGGAAAAGAAGAAGATTTTTTTGCTGATCCGAATATAGTAAAAGTGGTCTCTCATATTGAGTAATTTTGGTATAATACATCGTAAAAAAGGACTTAAATGGATTATAAAGATACTTTGCTTCTACCAAAAACTTCGTTTCCTATGCGAGGAAATTTGCCTCAAAATGAGCCAAAAAGATATAAAAAATGGTTTAGTAAAAATGTTTATGAAAAAATGAAGAAAAATAGAAAAGGAGAAGAAAAATTTAATCTTCACGATGGTCCTCCGTATGCAAATGGGCATATTCATATAGGTCATGCTCTTAATAAAATTCTAAAAGATATAATTAATAAATTTTATTATTTCCAAGGATATGATATTAGATATGTTCCAGGATGGGATTGTCATGGTCTTCCAATTGAACAACAGGTTGAAAAAAAAATAGGAAGAGAAAAAAAACAAACTTTACCAAAAAAGAAAATTAGAGAACTTTGTAGGGAGCATGCGGCTAAATTTATA
>JAMORJ010000019.1 GCA_027063595.1 Nautiliaceae bacterium
AGTTCTCCTACAAGCAAACCCGAAGACTTTGTTAAACCAGGACATATTTTTCCACTAATTGCCAAAGAAGGAGGAGTGTTAGTTAGAACCGGTCATACGGAAGGAAGCGTTGATATATGTAAATTAGCCGGAGTTTATCCAAGCGCCGTTATATGTGAAATAATGAACGAAGATGGCTCAATGGCAAGAAGAGAAGATTTAAAAAAATTTGCAAAAAAACACGACTTAAAAATAGTTTATATTTCAGATATAGTAGAATATAGACTCCAATTTGAAAGTTTAGTTAAGAAAACAACCGAAACAGAAATAGAATTTGACGGAGTTAAATTTAAAAAAATAGAATTTATCGATCATTTAAACAAAACTCACTATGCCCTAATAAACAATCCAAAAACGACAAGCAACGTTAAATTTTACAAAATATCAAAAAATATAGATTTTTTACTAAACGAAAAACTACTAAAAGAATATCAAAAAGTATTAGAATACATCAAATATAATTCCGGTGCTATAATTTTTATAGACTCACACTCAACTGAACCAAAAGAATATGGTATAGGAGCTCAAATTTTAAAAAATTTAGGAATTAAAAGATTAAACCTAATTTCAAACCATAAGAGCGAATTTAACGCCCTAAAAGGCTTTGGAATAGAAATAAATAAATATTTGGAGTTAAAATGAAAAAAGCAATAATTCTTCACAACATGGGAGGAGCAAGAAGTGAAAAAGAATTAAAAGAATTTCTTTTTAACATGTTTAAAGACAAAAGAATAATACCTTCACCAATTCGTCATCTACTTGCCCCTTTAATTTCAAATTTCAGATATAAAAAAGTATGGAAAAACTACGAATTAATTGGAGGTAGTAGAATTTACAAAATAACGCAATCTCTTTGTAAAAAAATGGAGAATTTTACCGATTACGAAGTAACATTTGCTTTTAGATATACAAAACCTTTTTTAAAAGAAATAATTTTTAAATATGACGAAGTAATTTTTTTACCTCTTTATCCTCACTACTCTTTTACAACTTACGAAAGTAGTATTGATGATTTAAAAAATACTGGATTTAAAGGCAAAGTTTCAATCGTAAAACCATTTTTTGAAAACAAAAAATTTAACGAAATTATTGCCAAAAACATCTTAAAAGAAATAAAAGACCCAAAAGAATGGCATTTAATATTTTCAGCTCATGGAATTCCAAAAAAATTCATCAATAAGGGAGATTTGTATGAAAATCATGTCAAAAAGCATGTAGAAATTTTAAAAAATATTTTACCGAAATTTAAATCAATAAATCTTGCTTATCAATCTCGCTTTGGATTTAGCCAATGGCTTCAGCCTTACTTAGATGAAAAGCTAGAAGAGTTTAAAGGAGAAAAAGTTATAATATATCCTCTCTCTTTTATGATCGACAACTCAGAAACAGATTTAGAATTAAAAATAGAATACAAACATTTAGCCAATGAAATAGGTATAAATTCTTACAAAGTAATTTCTCCTCCAAATGATAGCGAAGAAATAGCAAAATTTTTAGTGGAGCTAGCACATGAAAGCGGTAATTCAAAGAGTAACTAAAGCAAATGTAAAAGTAAAAGAAAAAATTATTAATGAAATTCAAAACGGTCTTTGCGTTTTAATTGGATTTGAAAAAGAAGATAACGAAGAAAAAATAAAAAAAATGAGTAAAAAAATCGCTAATATGAGATTATTTGGAGATAAATTCTCACAAAGCGTTATTGACATAAACGGAGAAATTTTACTAATTCCAAATTTCACAATCCCAGGAATTACGAAAAAAGGAACTCGTCCAAATTTTCAAAACTCGATGCCTCCAAGCGAAGCAAAAATATTTTACGATAAAATGCTAAAAGAACTAAACAATTACATAACCACCAAAAGTGGCATTTTTGGAGCTGATATGAAAGTAGAAATTATTAATGACGGACCAGTAACTATCATTTTGGAGGTTTAGAATGAAAAAACTTCTCTTTTTAATACTATTTAGTTGTTTGTTTGGATATGAAATTAAAGAATTTGTAACCTGTAAAAAAGTAAAAAACTTAACTCCAATAAACATAACTTCAACGTTTACAATAAAAGACAAAAGAGTTTATGCTTTTGCTTACTTTCAAAACATAAAACAAAATAGATTAATTAATTTTGTATGGGAAAAAAACGTAAATGGAATTTGGAAACTTTACGCAAGTATAGAACTTCCAATATACGCTGGAATTAGATGGAGAACATATTCTTACATTACCATTAGACCATATTTTGAAGGCAAATGGAGAGTAAGTATCGTAGATGAAGGAAACATAATAGATACTAGAGAATTTCAAATTATCGATATAAATTCGACAAGCAAATAATTCTTCTTTAGTTATAAATGTTTTTTCTTTGACACCTTTTTCATAAAGCAAAAAAAGAAAAAAGGCGGATTATTCAACTTCCGCATCGATTACGTCGTCGTCTCCGCCTTTATTTTGTTGTTGAGATTGTTGAGTTTGTCCACCTTGTTGTTGTGCCATGCTTTGAGCTACTTTTTGAAGTTCTGTTTCAATCTCAGCTTTTAAGCTATCAATTTTTGCTTTATCTTCACTTTGCTCTTCAATAAGTTTTTTAGCTTCCGCAATTTTATCTTCAAGAGCTTTTGTATCCGCTGTAATTTTATCTTTATTTTCTTTTAAGAATTTTTCAGCTTGATAAGCTACTGCATCAAGTTCATTTCTTGCTTTAATAGCTTCAATTCTTGCTTTTTCTCTTCTATTTGCTTCTTCAGCTTCTTTAATCATTTTTTCAATCTCTTCTTCACTTAAAGTTGAGCTTCCAGTAATTGTAATTTTTTGTTCTTTTCCAGTATCTTTATCTTTTGCTGTAACATTTAAAATACCGTTTGCGTCGATATCAAATGTAACTTCAATTTGCGGAACTCCTCTTGGCGCTGGTCTAATTCCTTCAAGATTAAACATACCAAGAGATTTATTATCTTTTGCAAGCTCAGCTTCACCTTGCAATACATGAATTGTAACCGCTGTTTGATTATCTTCAGCCGTACTAAAGATTTGTGATTTTTTAACTGGAATTGTTGTACCTTTTGGAATAATTTTTGTCATTACCCCACCAAGAGTTTCAATTCCAAGACTAAGTGGTGTAACGTCAAGTAATAATACATCTTTTACATCACCTTTAAGAACTCCAGCTTGAATTGCCGCACCAAGTGCAACTACCTCATCAGGGTTAACAGATTTATTCAATTTTTTACCATTAAAGTAATCGCTTACTAATTTTTGAACTTTTGGAATTCTTGTTGAACCACCAACCATTACAATTTCATCAATATCATCTTTGCTAAGTCCCGCGTCTTTAAGCGCAGTATCGATATGTGTTAATGTTTCTTGAAGTAAGTCATCAATCATTGCTTCAAATTTAGCTCTTGTTAATTTTTTAACCAAGTGTTTTGGTCCGCTTGCATCAGCTGTAATAAATGGTAAGTTAATTTCAGTTTCTTCTTTAGTTGATAGTTCTTTTTTAGCTTGTTCTGCTGCATCTTTTAATCTTTGCAATGCCATTTTATCGTTACTTAAATCAATTCCAGTTTCAGCTTTAAATTCATCAATTAACCATTGAACGATTCTATTATCAAAATCATCTCCTCCAAGAAATGCGTTACCATCCGTTGCTAATACTTGGAATGTTCCATCACCAATTTCAAGAACTGTTACGTCAAAAGTACCCCCACCAAGGTCATATACAAGAACTTTCTCTTCACCTTTTTTATCAAGCCCGTATGCTAAAGCTGCCGCTGTTGGCTCATTAATAATTCTTAATACATTAAGACCAGCAATTTTTCCAGCTTCTTGAGTTGCTTTTCTTTGAGCATCGTTAAAATAAGCAGGTACTGTAATTACAGCTTCTGTTACTTCTTCTCCAAAAAATTCTTCTGCATCTTGTTTTAATTTTTGTAAAATTTTTGCACTAATTTCTTGAGGAGTATAAACTTTTCCATCAACTTCAACAGCACAAGCTCCATTTCTATCAACAATTTTATATTGAACGTGTTTTTTAGCTTCTTGAGCTTTTGGCTCATTACACATCATACCCATAATTCTTTTTACAGAATAGATAGTTCTCTCTGGGTTAGTGATAGCTTGTCTTTTAGCAGGTTCACCTACTAAAACTCCTTTATCAGTAAAAGCAACTACTGATGGAGTTGTATTTTTACCTTCTTTATTAGGAATAATTTTTGCATCTTTTCCATCATAATATGCCATTGCTGAGTTAGTTGTTCCTAAGTCAATTCCTATTACTCTTCCCATTTTTCCCTCCTTAAATTAATTTTTTTTGTTAATTGTAACCATTGAAGGTCTTATAAGTTTACCTTTTAGTTTATAACCTTTTTGATAAATATCCACAATCGCACCTTCTTCATGTTCTTCAGAACTTACGTGTTGAACTGCTTGGTGCAATTCTGGATTAAATTCATCATGCTCAACCGGCTCAATACCATGATTTTTAAATGTATCAAGCATTTTTTTAAGGGTAAGTTCTACCCCTTCAACCAATTTATCAAAAGCCTCTTCTTTATTTTCAAGGCTTTTTGCATGAGTTATTGCAAGTTCTAAGCTATCTACTACAGGAAGTAAATCTTTTGCAAATTTTTCATACGCATAATCAATCATTGCATCAGTTTCTTTTTTCAGAAGCTTTTTATCGTTTTCGCATTTTGCGTAAGCTCTTAAACATTCATCAAGCTTTTTAGCAAGCTCTTCGTTTTGTTTTTGTAATTCTTCAATAGAAACTTCGTTAGTTTCTTTTACATCTTCGTGTTTTTGTTGACGATTTTCAGTTTCTTTATCATGCTTTTTTTTCTTTTTGCTCATATTCCCCTCCTTTGATAGCTTATAAAAATTATATCTTATTTTCAGCAAAATTAACAACTAAATTTTCAAAGAACTCTTAAATTTGTTATTACGCTGAAATTATATCTTGTTAAAAAGAAAATGTCAAGAAAATTAAAAAGAAAAATTAAAAAATCTTAGTCAAATAGACTCAATTTACTTTCTCGTAAAATTTTAAAATAGAGATAAATAAAGAAGTTACGGCAGGTCCAATAATAATTCCCCAAAGTCCAAAACTACTAAGACCAGCTACAATTGAAAAGAAAATAATTAAAGAATTTAATTCAATATCGGTTTCAAAAATTTCTTTAATTTTAGCAATAATAATAGGTTTTATAAATGTATCCGCAATTATGGAAATAACTACAATAGAATATCCAGCTACAAACAAAGCTCCTTCAACGTCTCCCTTTGCATACAAATACAAACTAACAGGACCCCACATTATAATCCCACCAATTACTGGAATAAAAGAAGCGAATGCATACATAATCGCAAAAAAGAAAAAATCAAAACCATACAAACTTACTACTATTCCAAACAAAATCCCTTCAAGCAACGCCGTAAGTATTGTAGAATAAAATACAACACTCATAACTTCGCTTGTTGAAAAAAATAAACTCTCAAGCTTTTCATCTTCAATTGGAATAACTCTTTTTAAAAAAAGCAAAATTTCTTTTCCATATAAAGTCGCAAAAAAGAAAAATATAATTATTAAAAAAGAATCCTTTATAAAAACGGCACTTTTTGTTGTTAAAGTACCAATTAAAGGCATAATGGAATCATATATTTTTACAATATTTTCGCTATTTAAAAAAGATGTTAATTCTTTTGCAACAATATCTGGTAAATAACTTAAAAGCTCTTGAGCTTTTAAAATTACTGATTTTATATCTTCTACTTGAATATGAGTTAAAAATTTTCCAGCTTCTATGATAAAATAGAGCAAAGGACTAAAAATCAAAAAGCTCAAAATAATAGTCACAATAGCAGCAATTATATATCTATTTTTTATATACTTTGAAAGTTTTACATCTATTTTTCCAAAAGCAATAGCCATAAGCGAAGCTATCGCAATATCCATTAAATAAGGCTTGTAAGTTAAATAAACGAAATATCCAATAATTAGCGTTAAAAAAGTTAAAAATTGCATCTTATCTCCTAAAATAAACTATTTGGCATAAAATTTAAAACTTCATATGCTTTTCTCGTTGCAATTCTTCCTTTTGGAGTTTTTTCAATATATCCATTAGCAAGCAAAAACGGCTCAATTACTTCTTCAATGGTATCTTCATCTTCACTAAGAGCGGCAGCTATAGTAGAAAGACCTAAAGGTTTTTTTGCATTTATTAAAAGCTCTAAAAATCTAATATCAAGTTCATCAAATCCATATTCGTTGATTCCAAGAGCATCAAGAGCATATCTTGAAGTTTCCAAATCTATCGTTTTTTTTCCATCAACCTCGGCAAAATCGCTAACTCTTTTAAGAAGTCTTAATGCAATTCTTGGAGTTCCTCTAGAACGCTTTGCTATTTCATTTGCTGAATCTTCCTTAATTTCATATCCCAGCTTTTTACTTGCTAATTTTATAATCAAAGCAAGTTCTTTTGTATTATAAAAATTTAATCTAAAAGTAATTCCAAATCTATCCCTAAGAGGATTACTAAGCATACCGGCTCTTGTAGTTGCACCAATTAAAGTAAATTTTGCAATATCTATCTTTATGGTTTGCGCAGCAGGACCAGAACCTATTACAATATCTAATCTAAAATCTTCCATTGCCGAATATAAAACTTCTTCAATACTTGCTTTTAATCTATGAATTTCATCAATAAAAAGAATATCCCCATCTTCAAGATTAGTTAAAATAGCAGCTAAATCTCCTTGTTTTTCAAGCATTGGAGCTGAAATCGTTTTAATGTTTGAATTCATTTCATTAGCAATAATATTCGCCAATGTCGTTTTTCCAAGCCCAGGAGGTCCAAAAAATAATAAATGGTCTAAACTCTCTTTTCTTTTTTTTGCAGCTTCTATAAATACCCTAAGATTTTTTTTAATTTGCTCTTGTCCGATATATTCATCAAGAGTTGTAGGTCTTAAAGACCTTTCATATCCTTCTTCAAACGTTACTTTTTCAATCTCTACTATTCTCATTTCTTAACCTCTAATAACTAAAATGGCAGAAAATGCCATACTATTAAACATTTAATCTCCTTTTTAAATCGTTTTTATCGACTAATATATCTCTTTTTCGCTTGGAAAATTACCGCTTTTCACATCATCAACATACTTTCTAACAGCACTTCTTATAATATTTGCTCCATCAAGATAACGTCTAACAAATTTAGGTTTAAATTCCTCAAAAAACCCAAGCATATCAGACCAAACAAGTACTTGCCCTGTAGTATATCTTCCAGCTCCTATCCCAATAGTAGGAATATTTACGCTCTCAGTTATTTCTTTTCCAACATCTTCTTTTACTCCTTCAATTACAAGCATAACAGCACCAGCTTCTTCAATGGCTTTTGCATCTTCAAGTAATTTCGATTTTGAAACCTCGTCTTTTCCTCTTACTTTATATCCCCCTTCACTTCTTGAAAATTGAGGCAATAACCCAATATGTCCAACTACTGCTATTCCGTTGTCTGTTAATAACTTAACAATACCGGCCTTTTCTACACCACCTTCAAGTTTAACAGCATCGGCTTTTGTTTCTTTAAATACCCTTATAGCGCTTTTAAGAGCTTTTTTAGGAGTCGAATAACTTCCAAAAGGCATATCGCAAACTATATAAGCACTCTTTGCTCCATTACAAACCGCTTTTGTATGATAAATCATTTGATCAAGCGTAGCACTTAAAGTATCACTTTCTCCTAAAAACGACATATTTAAGCTATCTCCAACTAAAATAATATCTACGATTTCATCAAAAATTTTTGCAAATAACGCATCATAAGCAGTAATCATGGTTAATTTATTCTGTTTTTGAAGATAACTAATCGTTTTTTTCATCTTTTTCCTTTGATATAATTTTATTAATAATATTATACCAAAGGAAGTAGATGAAAAGATTAATAGCTTATATCACAACTTGTCCTAATACATCTTTTACGATAGATTTAATAAACGAAATTAGCGAATATGTAGATGGAATTGAACTTGGAATCCCATTTTCTGACCCAGTAGCAGATGGAGAAATTATTCAAAAAGTAAATAAAATAGCGCTTGATAACGGATATAAAATTTCTCATACTTTTCAAGTAAGCAAAGAAATAGCTCCAAAACTCCCAACTTATTGGATGGGATATTTTAATAATTTCTATCATAAAGGATATGATTTTATGGTAGAAAAAGCAAAAGAATATAAAGTAAAAGGTTTTATTATTCCAGATTTACCATACGAAGAAGCAATTGAATACGAAAAGACATTTCCTTTAATTTCATTCGTTGCCCCAACCGATAATAAAGAAAGAATAAAAAAAATCTTAAAAAATCCAAAAGAATTTATATATCTTGTAGCCTATACCGGAATTACAGGTTCTAATAAAAAAGAAGATTTAAGCGAAATTATTAAGTATATAAAAGAAATTACAGATACTCCATTATTTATAGGATTTGGGGTAAATGAAAAAACGGCAAAAGAAAAAGCAAAAAACGTAGATGGAGTAATCGTTGGAAGTGCTTTTGTAAAAGTACTTCTTGAAAATATCACGGCTTCCGAAAAAATAAAAAAAATAAAAGAAAAAGCAAAAATAATAAAAGAAGAAATCAATTAAATTAAATCATCCATACTTTTTTCTTTTCTAACTTCAAATAAACTCTATTTTTTTAATCTAAACAGATCAAAAACTGAGAAAAATAAATTATTTAAAAACAATTATTATCCAATTTTTCCTTAAAAAAAACTTAAACAAATATTGACTTTTTAAGCTTTTTTTGATATTATTCCGATGTCACTCGCGAATAGGATTTAATAAAATCCCTTTCGGGGGTGACATGGCTTCGACAGGGGTAGTGAGCCCTAAGCTGCACGCCGGCCTGAGCAAGCCGTAAAACGGCTCACTAAAAATAAACGCAGCAAATAACAAAACTTACAGCCCAGCAGTAGCTACAGCTGCTGCTTAATTAGGGATTTTTGGGCGCCTCCGTCCAATGAGGTTTGCCACCACCTCGGACGGAGAGTAAAGCGTGGCTAGGAGTGTAACCTCCGAGTGCGGGTTATACTCCGAAAAACCAAGCACTCCTCTCTTGCGCTAAGGCTTTGTCTGTTGAGCCTTGCAAGAGAGTATAATCAACAGACTAAGCGTGTAGACGCTTAGGGGGATCTACTTCTGGACTGGGGTTCGATTCCCCACACCTCCACCAGTAAACATTTAGTGTCAGAGATTTTAAATTTATACACCCAACAAAACTCCCAAAAATACGCAAAAACAAGTTATCTTTACTTTAAGTAATCTTAAGTATTTTTGGGGTATTATAAGTTGCTTTAGGGGTATAAATAGGAGTATAATTACATATACCCTTTAAATTTTTAAAGCACATACCCCTAAAAGGATGAAAATGCCTAGAATAACAAAGCCTTTAACAGATACTCAAATTAAAAAAGCAAAACCTAAAGAAAAATTATATAAGTTATTTGATGGAGAAGGATTGTATTTAGAAGTAAAGCCTAATGGTGCTAAAACTTTTAGAATTAAATACAGATTTAATAATAAGGAAAAGACCTACACAATAGGAAAATATCCTAATGTTACACTAGCAGAAGCAAGGAAAGAACTTAAAAAAGTAAAAGAACTTTTAAGGCAAGATATTGACCCTATTGAAAATAAAAAAGCAAAAGTTGAAAAAGAAAAATTACAAAATTCTTTACTATTTGGAAATATTGTAAATGAATTTTTCGAATTAAAAGCTCATGAACTCTCCATATCACATTTAAAAAGACAAATTGCAAGAGTGAATATTTACATATTGCCTAAAATCGGAGATAAAGAAATCACAAAAATTACAAAAAGGGATATTATTGATATAGTTAAAGATGTAAAAAACATTAAAACCCCTACTACTAAAAATACAGACAAAACTGAAACTGCAAAAAGAATTTATATACTCTTAAAACAAATTTTTAAGTTTGCAATACACAATGACTATACAGATAAAAATATCCCTGAAATGATTGACATTAACACAATACTTCCTAAACCTGAGAAAAGAAACTTAAAAGCAGTTACTGATGAAAAAGATATAAAAATAATATATAAACTATTAAATGAATACCCTGGATATGAAATAATAAAGTTTGCTTTGAAATTTTTAGCACTAACTGCCTTACGTCCTGGAAATGTGCAGAAATTAGAAGTTGAGTGGATAAAAGATAATATAATTGTATTTCCTGCAAGTGCGATGAAAACTAAAAAAGAATTTAGATTGCCTTTAACAGATACTTTAAAAAATATTATAGAAGAAGCTTTAAAAATAAACAATGAGTCTAAATATTTATTTCCTGCAATAACAGATAAAAACAAGCCTTTGAGCGAAAACACTCTAAATTTAGCACACAAAAGACTTGGAATTGTTGAACACAATGCACACGGATGGAGAAGCGCATTTGCTACAATCTGCTACGAAAAACAAAAAGAACACGGATTTAGCAGTGAAGTAATAGAAACACAGCTTGCACACGCAATTGGAAATAAAGTAACTCGGGCATATATGCGTTCTGATTTTTTAGAAGAGAGACGAAAACTATTGGAATGGTGGGAAAGGTTTTTAATTGATTAATCCGTACCCGCCATCTAAGTGACGAAAGATACAGATTAAAGTTGCTTTCTTCTACCATCTGTATTAGTTTTTTATCAGTTTTCAAATTCTACTTTTGTAATATATCCGGATGCTGAAATGTTATGCGTAACTCTCTTAATAGAATACTCTCCATCATCTTCTCCAAATCCTGTTAAAATCAAAATCCCACCAGCTCTTATTTCTTTACCGGAAATAGAGATATTTCCTGTAACACTTCCTTTATTTAGCATTTCAAAATAGCTTTTTGCCGTTTTATACGCTTCTGCTTCGTTTTTGAAGCTATCTTGCAAGATAAATTGTGGCTCTCCTGATAGATAAGTAACTTCTTTTTGCTTATTCTCTTTTGAATCATGCCAAACTGCTTTTACAGATTTATAAACAGTTTTTGCATTATGTTTAATTGAATAACTTATTGCTTCTTTTATATCTATGCTAAATTTTGGAAGACTCTTGTTTTCCTGTTTGGTTTTTATAAAGATAATCGTATTATTTTTGATGTTAAATTGAGCGTTTAATTGTTTTGCAAGTCTTACTAATAAGTTCAAATCACTTTCATCCGTTTGGGCTAAATGCTTAAAAGTAAAATCAATATCACATTTATGCTCAAGCCCGTTTTCTGCTGCAAGTTTTGCGATAAGT
>JAMORJ010000020.1 GCA_027063595.1 Nautiliaceae bacterium
GGATTAACAAAAATCAAATAGGTCAAGTTTTAAATAAATCTTTTTTTGGACCAATTGAAATAGACTTAGAAGGGAAAAAAATAGCAATTGGAAGAGGAATGGCAAAAAAAATATACGTAAAAAAATTTGAATGCCCAATTTTATGAAAGGAGAGACAATGAAAAAATTATTCTTAATTATCGGAGCGCCAGGAAGCGGAAAAACAACAGACGCTCAAATTATAGCTGAGAGAAATTCTGATAAAATAGTTCATTATTCAACCGGAGACTTATTAAGAGCAGAAGTAGCAAGCGGAAGCGAACTTGGAAAAACCATTAAAAGTTATATAGACAATGGACAACTAGTGCCTCTTAACATAGTAATTGATACTATTAAATCAGCTATTGAAAAAGCTGATAAAGAAATTATATTAATAGATGGTTTTCCAAGAAGCGTAGAACAAATGAAAGCATTAGATGAGATGTTAAAAGAAAACAAAGAAATAGAACTTGTAGGAGTAATAGAAGTTGTTGTAAGTGAAGATGTTGCAAGAGAAAGAGTTTTAGGTAGAGCAAGAGGAGCAGACGATAATGAAGAAGTTTTTAACAATAGAATGAAAGTATTTCTTCAACCTTTAGCTGAAATAGAAAAATTTTACGAAAATCAAAACAAACTAATCAAAATCAACGGTGAAAGAACTATTGAAGAGATAGTAGACGAAATGGAAAAAATCATAAAACAAAAAGCGGGAATATAATTTCATGATGTTTTTTTATTACCTTTTAATACTTATGGGAATCGCTTTAATAGTTGTTGGAGCATATAATTTATATTCGGCAAAAAAAATGGAAAAATCAATGGAAAATTATTTGTTGTTAATAACATCAAGCGAAAGTTATTTTTTAGGAACGACCCTTTTTTCGTTAGCCATTTCAGCAATAATTACTTATCAAGTAGCCGATTTTACAAATGATATCAGAAATTTCGCAATAATATTTTTCTTCTCAAGCCTTTTTTTCTTCAGTCTATCAACTTACATATATTACTTTACTCTAAAAAAGCTTCATAAAGACTATAAAGAATTTTTTAAACAATTTGATTTAGATTTAAACAACAAATGCGAAAAATTAATGCTAAAGCACATTTACGAAAAAGAAAAAGATTTGGAAAAAGTAAAAAAAATCTTTAAAGCCAATAAACATTTATGTAAAGAATTTAAGCTTTAAGACTACATCTTCTTTCTTCTTCTTTTTTTATTTTTTCAAGCCTTTCAATTAAAGAATCAAGCTCGTTTAATTGCTCTTCACACCTTTTTTTTAACTCTTCTTTTTTTTCGTTTAAAATTTTTATTTGTTTATCAATCTCTTCAATAGGAATTTTACATTCTTTTGCCAATTCTTCTTCTTTTTCCAAAACCCATTGCGTTATTTTTTTAATAAATTCTTTTAACATATCCTACTCCTTTTTTCTAATTGTAATATAATTTTATAAAAAAAGGCAAAAAATGAAAATAGCTATTCCCACCAACGATAACAACACATTGGCTCCCAAAATTGGAGTAGCAAGAGGATTTTTGATAATAGATTTAAATAACAATAAAAAAGAATACCTTGAAAACGAAACTGTAATAAAAGCAATAAAAGAAAAAAAATCCCTAAAAGGAAATTGTGGAGAAAAAGGTCTTGGAACTGGTCAAATTATTCCTAAAAAACTTAAAGAAAAAGGGGTAGATATATTTATTGCAAAATTTTTTGGAGAAGGAATGATTGGAAACTTAGAATATTATGGAATTAAAACAATAACGACAAAAAAGCACAAAATAGAAGAGATAATAAAAGATTTAAAATTATAACCCAGGGATTCTTGGAATTTTCTTAAGTTTTGAATTTTTAAAATACCATCCCCAAGCTTTCTTTAACCAATGCCCAACAATTGGCATTGGAAAAAGAACTGCTCTTTTATTATCCCTATAAACAAACGCAGCCCCATTTCCCATATCCATTACGCACAATATATTTATATGAGAAATGTATTCTTTTCTAACTTCTTTGCCTTCTTCCATCATTTTAATATTATATGCCGCCACTCTTGCCATCACTTCTGCCAAATGTCCTTGTTTTGCCCTCCAATCTGGACCATCAATAGCAGCACTATCCCCTATTGCAAAAATTGGATACTTATCACTGCTTGTTTCGTCAAAATTATGCATAACTTCACAATATTCATTTATTTTAATAAGCCCAGCTTCATTTAAAGGCAAATCGCTATTTCTAAATAGCTCAGTCCCATCTCCAGCGGCTATAAACATATTTAAATCACATTCGAGTTTGCTACCATCTTCAAAAATTACTCCATCTTTTACAAACTCTTTTATTTTTTTACCTTTAATAAACTTAATATTTTTACTCTCAAAAATTTTATCCATAATTTTTACGGCTTTTTCCCCCATTCTCGCACCAGGTTTTGGCATTGGAGCATAAAAAGTAAGCTCAAAATTATCTCTTATTCCCTTTTTTCTTAACATGTAATCTACATTAAAAAGCACCTCAAAAGCAGGTCCTCCTCTTACATTACTTGGATCTTTTGGATTTCCTCCAAAGCCAAAAGCTATTTTACCTTCACCTTTTTTTATTAATTCGTCTAATTTTCTTTTAATCTCAATAGCCTCTTCAGGTTTTCCGCAAATAGATAAAGTATTTTCAATTCCTTTATGTTTTACTTTACCACTTCCAATACCAATAATTAAATAATCAAAATCTTTTTCATTGCTTCCATCTTCAAATTCTATTTCTTTGTTATTTACGCTAATTTTAGTTACCTTTTTATATTCTACTTCAAAACCATGAATATTTTTTAACTCATCCCATTTTAAAATACAATCTTCAAACTTATATTCTCCCGTTGGAATCCATATAGAAATTGGATAAACATACATATACTTTCTATCGGTTACTACTTTTACATCAAATCCATATTTTTTCAACCAAATAGCAGCTTCAAGAGCTGCAAAACCTCCTCCTAAAATTAGCACCTTCGCCATATTCTCTCCTAAAATATTGAATATCTAAAATGTAAAAATCCAAGAATTTCTTGAATATCTTTTATTACTTTTTCCATAATTTTACTCTCAGGCGTTAAAGAAAGCAATCGTGTTAAAAGATATCCATTCATTAAAGAAATATAAACCCTTCCTTTGCTATCTTCATAAACCGCAATACTAAGAGGCATTTTAACTGCCATAAATTTAGTTCTATCATTTTTTAACATTTCTCCAGCCAATTTTGCATTACAAAATTTTATAATTTTAACCTTCCCAACATCAGGACCACCATATTTTTTAATTTCTTCTTCTTGATTTATAACGCTTACGACATGCCATCCAGGTTGATTAGAAATTCTTTTTACCAAAACTTCTACCGTTTTATCAAAATCATAAGGACTTTTTACTTGTTTAAACAACATATCTTCAGCTGCGATTTTAAACATCAAAGGAATCAAAAACATAGCTACCACAAATCCTAAAATAAACCCACCTAAAATTGCTCTTTTCATTATTCCTCCTCTGGTATACAAATTTTTTTGTGCTTAATAGCTTCAAGAGTTTTATAACTTACAAAAACGACAACAATAGTAGTTAACAAAAGCAAAAATATCGCAAACCATTTAATAAACCATTTATGATAAACGCTATCCATTAAAATAGTAGCAATTGTAATTGCAGCAAGAGGGAAAGTATATGCCCACCAAGATATAAAAAATTGCAATTTCAAAAATTGTTTAAACATCGTAAAAAGCAAAAACAATATAAATAAAGCAATTAAATATAAAAACAAATCAAAAAAATCCACAATTCCAAAAGTAATTCTAAAATAACTAATAAATCCCACTGCAGGAGGCGCTATAAGAATAAAAAAAGTTGGAATAAGCCTTTTTCCAAGAGGCAAATGAAAAATCATTCTATACATTACTATCGTATACAAAACTATCCAAAAGAAAATGCCTATACTAAAATAAAAATGATTAATAACTTCATCACATACATCAACACCAACTACAGGAACTAATACATTACCTACTATTGGAATAAACCACGCAGGATTTATATGCTTTACATCAAGCTTATCGTGAAGTATCCAAAATTTTATTACTTTATAAGTAAAAAACAAATGTAAAATAGCTCCAATAAACCAAAAGGTAACAGCAACCGGAGGAGCAAAATCGCTCATCGCAATGGAAATTAACAAAAAACTAATAGAAATAGCGGCTCCAAAAGAACTTTTAATGGGATGAGAAAATTCCTTGGAAACCGAAAGAGGATATTTAACCCATTTTAGAACATAAAAAGTAAAAATCAAAAAAAATAAAATTACATCAACTAACAATAAACTCAAATAAATCCAATAAGGAAAGTTTAAAAAATGATACGCTTTTGCATAAGCAATGGTTAATCCGCTAAGCCCCATTATCACTGCAAAAAACTGAACAGGAAAAAATTCAAGGCTTCTCATTAATTTTCCTTTTTTTTTGTGCGAAGTATATCATAATAAATTGAAATTATGTTAAATATAAGAAAAATTTATAACAATTATATTGACATATGTTACAAAAAGTTGTATAATTTCATTGAACATATGTCAAGGAGACAATATGCCAAGAAGACTTAGAAGAAGAATTAGAGGAAATTTTGAAAACGTTTGCTTTAAACCTTGCGGAATACCTGCAAGAGCTTTAGAAATAGTTTATTTAAAAGCAGATGAGCTTGAAGCAATTCGTTTGATGGATTTAGAAGGTCTTTATCAAGAAGAAGTTGCAAAAGAAATGGGAGTATCTCGTCCAACAATAAGCAGAATTTTAGCAAACGCAAGAGCAAAAATAGCCGATGCTTTAATTAACGGTAAAGCTATTGAAATCGAAAAAAACTTTTAAGGAGGGAAAAATGAGAATTGCATTTCCTACAAACAATGAAAAAACAATAGCAAATCATATTGGACTTGCTAAAAAATTTTTAGTAGTAGATACCACTACAGGAGAAAAATTTACAATTACAAATCCTGTAATAGAAGAAATAAAAGAAAAACACATTAACTTAAAAGAACTTCCAGAAGGTCAAAGAGGACTTGGAGTTGGAAGAATCGTTCCTGTATTACTTAAAGAAGCGGGAGTTGATGCATTAGTCGCTCCAGAATTTGGAGAAGGAATGTATTGGAATTTACAAAGAATAGGCATTACTCCTATTGAAACTCAAATTAAAAATATTGACGAATTTTTAGAAACTTTAGATGAAAAAGAAATAACTTTAACAAAACCAGAAATAGATTTTGGATATAGAAGATTTGGATTTGGTAGAGGTTTTGGTTATTCAAGAGGATTTGGTAGAGGTTTTGGATACGGTCGAGGATACGGATATGGACGCGGCTTTGGTAGATGTGGATACGGATTTGGTAGAGGATTTAGAAGAGGATTTTGATTATTCCTCTACCTCTAATTTAAAAGCAAATAAAAATCCTATAAAAAGCATTCCTATAGTAAAACCATATAAAGCCTTGTATCCAAACTTTTCAACTATAAATCCTCCTGGAATTGAAAAAAATAATCCTATCGAAGTTAAAGTATTTTGTAAAGCTACATAAATTGGTCTTTTATCTTCAGGCGCTATTTCAAACAACAAGTTCATTCCACTTAACCTAAAGCCATCAATTGCTATTCCCATTAAAAAGAAAAATATAAAATAAGTAATTTTTGAGTTCGTAAAAAGAATTATCAAAAAAGCAAATATCATTAAAATAAAAGAAAAAATAAAAATCTTTTTATATTTTGGAGCCAGTTTTTTCCAAATTAAATTGCCTACCAAAGCCCCAATCATCTGAATGGTAATAAATCCACCAACAAGCCATCCAGTAAGAGTTATTGAATGTTTTGCTTGAATAATCACAAAAGGAAAAGCAAATAAAAACGAATAACTAAAAAGCATGGTAATAATTTGAATCTGAAGAGATTTATCTTCTTTTAGAAAAACAAAAGCATTCTTTAAAAATTCAGAAAAATTTTTTTCTTTTTCTCTTATATTTTCTTTGGGAGGCTCAGGAATTGTTAAAAAAACAACCATTCCTATTCCCATCAATATTGAGCTTATCATAAACAAATAAGCATAACTTTTTGGAGGATGAAACTCATTTAAAACCCATCCAGCCACAATTCCAGCTATTATAGAGGCAATGGCTGAAAAAAATTGTCTATTTGCCATAGTTTTTCCACGTTCTCTTTTATCAAATACCTTAGCTATTATTTCGCTAAAATAAACAGCTCCAAATCCTGCCGAAAAACTAAAAACAAAAAGACCTATTCCAAAAAGCCAAAGAGTTAGAGTCGGATTTTTATCTCCTATTAAATAAATACTAAGTCCAATAAAAAACCAACTAATTACTCTTGCTAAAAATACAAGCCTTAAATAAGGCATGGTCTTTTTAAAACTTTGAGCGTAAAAAGCGGCAAATAATTGAACTATTATAGCTCCTCCCTTAAGCAAAGAAGCAAAAACACCAACCAATACTAAACTTTTCGTAAAATGATTTACAATTAAAGGCAAAATAGTACTTGGTTCGGCTATTCCCATACTAAGCGCTAAGAAAAAACCATGAAGAACGTTTTTTAAATTATTTAATTTATACAATCATCTCCCTTTATGATATAATTTTTGAAAAAAAGAATAGAAAGATGGGTGAAATTATACAACAAGAATTAGAAAAAAAAGTTAACGAATTAACGAAAAAAATAGAAAAACTAGAAAAGGAAAATTTTACTCTAAAACAATACAAAGAAGCCATGGATAAAGTTTTAATTCTCTCAAAAACCGACCCTCAAGGCATAATAACGGAAGTAAATCCTATGTTTGAGAAAATTTCGGGATATTCAAAAGAAGAATTAATAGGAAAACCTCATAATATTGTAAGACATCCAGATATGCCAAAAGTCGTTTTTAAAAAAATGTGGGATACTATTCAAAAAGGAAAAATATTTAAAGGTATCATAAAAAACAAAAAAAAAGACGGATCCCATTATTGGGTTTTAGCTCACATTATTCCAATTTTTGACGAAGAAGGAAACATAAGAGAATATTTAGCAATAAGAGAAGATATCACCAAAAGAATGGATTTACAAGAAACCCAAAAAGAAATTAAATATCTAACAATAAAATATTTTTTAAATAAAATAGTTCCTCACGTAGTTTCTTTAGAAAAATATGTCAAATTTATAGAAGTATACGCGAAAAAAGAAAACACAAAAGAAATAAAAAAAGCTTTAATTTTTCTAAAAAGAGAACTTTACATCACAAGACTTACCACCAGAAATTTTGAATTTTTATTAAACTCTTTTAACAAAAATATCAACGTAGAAATAGAACCCTTACAAATAGAACATGTTATTCAAAAATTGTTATACAAATTTTACTCTATATACCCTACAAAAAAAGCGGAACTTAAAATAAAAGGAAAAAACCACATTATCAACACCGATAAAAAACTTTTTTATTTAATGATAGAGAATTTTATATATTTTGCGTTTTCTTATGCAAAATCGCGTGTAAGAGTACTTATTTATCCTCAACAAAAAAACATAATAGTAGAAATAGAACAAGATGGAGAAAATTTTGAAAATTTTAAAGTAGAAAATTTAAACATACAAAAATATTTCGAAAAAAATTTACCACTTGAAATGTACATATCTCAAAAAATATTAATGATGCTTGAATATAAAATAGAAGTTAAAAACAATAAGATAAAACTCTCTTTTTCCTTAATGCCTCCAAAAAAATTTTTATAGCTTATACCCAGCTTCTATTAAAAATCTACTTGGTTCATATTCAATATTTCTTATTTTATCTTTTTTAGCAAAAGCAAAATAAAGTCTATCTTTTGCTCTCGTTACCGCTACGTAAAAAAGCCTTCTTTCTTCTTCAATTCCACCCGCAGGTTTAGATAATTTAATATTTGGAAATCTACCTTCCATCAAATCAACGATATATACTTCTTTAAACTCAAGCCCTTTACTTGCATGAACGGTTAAAAGATTAACGCCTCTTCCTTCGCTTATTTCGTTTGCGCCAAGAACCATTGCGTTTAAAAATTTCTCCAAATCAGAATAATTTTTTAATAAATTCCCAAGAATTTTTACTTTATTATAAATTTTGTTTTTTGCCTCTTCAAATTTTTCATTATCTATTTTTGCGTTTTTATCTTTGGCTCTATTCATGGCAATAGTATTAACAATCATCTCAAACATCTTCGAATTGATTAAAGAATCAAAAATCAAAAGAGAATTTTTCATTTTACTTATTTTTTTTAAGAACTTATAAAATTCATACAAAAATTCAGCCCCTTCTATTGAAAGTTTTGGATGTCTTAAAATAGGATTAGACAAAAATTTCTCTTCAAAGTCCAAATTTTTAAATTTTCCAATACTTCCCAAACTCATAAAATCATCAAAAAGTCCAAGTTGATAAGAAGTTCTTTTTTTAGTAAAAACTTTTTTTGAAGTATCTGGATTTAAAAATCCATCAATTGGATTTGAATTCCCTAAAATATCCAATGCTTCAAAAATTTCACTTGCAATGGCACTACCCACTCCTTTTGCGTATTCAAATATGTGAATGAAAGCCATCAAATCTTTTGGATTTATGAGAAAAGTTAAAATATCAAGAGTAACCTTAATTTCTTTGGAATCAAAAAAACTAACTCCTCCTTTTCTTTTACACTCAATTCCTTTTTCCCTAAGCATTGCCTCAATTGCATCGGCGCTTGAATTATTTCTAAAAAGAATTGCTATTTCATCTCTTTTGGTAGTTGAAGATAAAATTCTACTTGCAATATCTCTATATTCTTCAAAAGTATCTTTATACATTAAAACCTTCGGATATTCCCCCAAATATCCTCTTGTAACTTCTAAAGATTTAGGGTAAATACGAGGATTATTCGAAATTACTCTATTTGCTATATCTAAAATTTCTCCATAACTTCTATAATTTTTTTTTAAAGTAAAAATCTTTGCATTTTCATATCTTTTATCAAAAGTAGAAATAATCGAAATATCAGCCCCATTAAACGCATAAATACTTTGATCGTAATCTCCTACGCAAAATAGACTATCTTTTTTAACGGCTTCAATAAACTCGTTTTGAAGAGGATTAGTATCTTGATATTCATCAACCAAAATCTCGCGAAAAGGATTTTCAATGCCACTTTTTAGCAAATTTATCATTTCAATAAGCAACGAATTAAAATCTACTAAATTATATTCTCTTTTAACCCTCTCATACTCTTCAAAAATATCTTCGTATATTAAAATAAACTCTTCCTGAAGTGGAGCTCTTTTTAAAAGCCAAGCTCCAAAATCATCTTCATTGGAATTCAAAAATAAAGAATACAAATCAAAAAGATAACTAGAAGAATATGGTTTTTCTTCGCTATCTAATCTATTAAAATCTCTTTTATCATAAATCGATTTAAACAAAATTTTTAAATCTTTTGGTTGTTTAAGAACAATATTTTTATTCAATCTCTTTAACCACTTATAACTTACTGCATGAAATGTGCCGGCTTCAATATTTTTAGCCTCTGGCAAAATTTTAGCTACTCTTTCTTTCATTTCGCCAGCTGCTTTATTTGTAAAAGTTAACAACAAAATCTCTTGCGGCTTTAAACCTTGCTTTAGAAGATAAGCAATTCTTCCTACAATCGTAGAAGTTTTCCCAGTTCCGGCACTTGCTATTACAAGATTATGTCCAAGAGGAGCTGTTGCTGCTTCAAATTGTTCTTTATTAAGTTTTGTTAAAGGCAAATTCCACCCTTTTTTAGGTAGAATTATACCTTAACAAACTCCTTAATTGGCTTTACATCGTATTCTTTAAGAATAATTTGAGCTAAAGTATTGTTTTTAGGATTGATTAAAATTGGAGCTTTAAAATTCACAAGAGATTCTTCAAAAGGTTCTTGTTTTACAATATTACAATAAACCAACGGTGGATTATTCTTGTCCAATTCCATTAAAACTTCTACGTCTTTAGGAATTTCAAATCCATAATTTTTAGTAAGAGCATAAGGATTAATCAAAGTAAATACGAAATTTCCCACTTTTAAAATAGCAAAAATATCATCTATTTGATGAAAATCTGCTTCAAGATATCTTTCAAATCCTGGAATTGGCTTTTTAATTTTTAACATTCTTAATCCTTTTTAACAAAAAGAAGCAAAAACTATTCCTTTTCGTAAATAGGTTTGTAAAGTTTCAATAAAATAGGAACCGAAATATTAAGTAAAAACGTAACAAACATCAAAATATAAAATTCTTCTTGAGAAATAATTTTTTCTTGAACATAAGCAATATTAATAACTATAAAAGCAAGTTCGGCTCTTCCCAACATTCCAAGACCTATTAATATAGAATCTTTATTAGAATACCCCCCTGTATATTTAGCTCAAAAAGCCGCTGAAAGTACTTGAAAAATTAAAACTGATAAAAATAACCCCACACTTGGGAAAAGCACTTCTTTTAAAATATCCACATCAATAATAATTTTCGCTCCAAGTAAAATAAAAAATATTGGACCAAATACCGTAAAAGCCATCATATTAGTAACTTCTTCCACATCTTTAGCTTTATTCTCATTTCCGCTTTCAAAATATTCAGCTTTTAAAACAAGTCCAGCAAAATAAGCTCCAATTGCAGGATGGAACCCTAAAATATGAGCCATCGTTCCAAATAAAAATACCAAAACAAATACTCCTAAAACAGCATATTCTTTATCTAAAATAAACAAATACCTAATTCCCTTTTTGTAAGGAACTACAAACCTTCCAATTAAATAAACAAATCCAAAAAATGTTAACACTTCAAGAAAAGTTTGAATTAAGTTATTTAAGTCTATTTTGAGCTCACCTCCATGAGAATTTAAAATAATAGGAAGTAAAATAGCAAGTCCAATTAAACTTAACACGTCATCAACAACTGCACTCGTCATAATTCCAGTAGCTGCTTTTGTTTTTTCAAGTCCAAGAGACTTTAAAGTAACCATAGTAATACTAACAGCAGTAGCAGTCATGGTAAGACCCCAAACAAGAGCAGAAGTCGTAGAAAAACCAAATATTTTAGCACTTAAAAATCCAGCTAAAAAAGGAAAAATGGCT
>JAMORJ010000021.1 GCA_027063595.1 Nautiliaceae bacterium
GATATTAAAGAGCTAAAATTAAAAAGCGCAGATTTAACTCCTTATGTAAAAGACAAAATAAAATTTATAGTAATTACTCCAAATTTTAAAGTTTATAACTACAAAGTTTTTGATGGCAATATAGTTTTTCCTGATTCTCAGATTAAGTGGGAAAAAATAAAAGGAACTTTTAAATATCCAAGTAAAAATTATTTTGAAAGCGAAAAGATAAAATTAATTTTTAAAAATTTATCTCTTAGTATTGAGAATTTAAAAAACGATTATCAAAAGGAAAAAGAATTTTTAAAAAACCTTTTAAGTTTTGATTCGGTTGTTGAAGTTGGAAAAAATAAATTTTTTGTAAGAAAGGTGTTTTTTAATAATGTTGCTAATTTTAACACGGCAAGTTTAGATATTAACGGAGGATTTGATAATTTAACTTTAAATGATATTTTTAAAGTTAAAAAAGTAGATTTAAATTTAAGTTTTTACGAGTTTAATAAAGAACTTTTTTATAGATTTATTTATATGAACGATGAAAAAGCGGCAAGCAAGCTTTTTAAAGAAAATTTTAAATTTAATGGCGGTTTGAGCGTTAAAGAATTGGATTATTTAAATAAAAATCTTGGATTTTTAAAATTAAAAGCAAATGGAAATAAAGAAGATTTTAATATAACTCTTTCTACTACTCAGCAGCTAGCTGGAATCATTATAATGTTTATTCCTCAAATGGCAATTATTTTAAATGAAGCAAATGTAGTAGATGATAAAATTTATTTAAAAATTGAAGTAAAGAAAGGTAAAATAATAGTAAATGGCAAATCGTTTAATTAAAAACGTATTTTTTTCCAAAAAAGTTGTTAAGTTTGTTGGAAGAGTTCAAGGAGAATATGAATTAATTAAGGAGGGAGATAGAGTTTTAATTGGAATGAGCGGAGGGAAAGATAGTTTTGTTTTAGCTTCAGTGCTTAAGAGAATGCAACTTATTGCACCCTTTAAATTTGAACTTAAAGCCATTACTATAGATCCGGGAGTAGGGATTGATTACTCTTTGGTAAAAAAATGGTGTGATAGCATTGAGCTTGATTATGAAATTTATTCTACTCCTATTCTTGAAATTATGAACGAAAAAAAACGTCCAGGAAGCAGTCCTTGCGGATTTTGCGCAAGAATGAGAAGAGGAGCTTTGTATACAAGGGCTAAAGAACTTGGATTTAATAAATTAGCGTTAGGGCATCATTTTGATGATGCGGTCGAGACTTTTTTTATGAGCATGTTTTATAACGGGATGATGAAGTCCATGCCTCCTAAATATAGGGCATATAACAAAATTGAAGTAATTAGACCTATGATAAAGGTTAGAGAAAAATGGATTGAATATATGGCAGAAAATAATGATTTTCCAATAGTTGATGGAGAAGCAAGTTGTTTGGCGCTTAAAGATAGCGAAGGAGTAAAAAAACCTTATGTTAGAGAAAAAATAAAAAATTGGTTAAGAGAACTTGAAGAAGAAAATCCAAAGCTTTTTCAAAGGCTTGAGAGTGCCTTTAGTAATATTGAGTGCGATACATTTTTTATGAAGAAAAAATTTTAGGAGAGAGCGTGAGAGTTTTGCTTGGGATTAGTGGCGGAGTAGATAGTGCGGTTGCCGCTTATTTATTAAAAAAAGCTGGGTATGATGTGATTGGAATTTATATGAAAATGCATGAAGGTATAAATCATGATGAAAATTTAAAAAAAATAGAAAAATTATCTAAAAAGATTGGATTTGATTACGTAGTAGAAGATGTCGAAGAAGAATTTAAAAAAGAAGTATATGAATACTTCGTTAAAAGTTACGAAGAAGGTGCTACCCCAAAT
>JAMORJ010000022.1 GCA_027063595.1 Nautiliaceae bacterium
TGAAGTTAAAAAACAAATAAACCCAATTACTTACTTAATAAAACTTGGCAATAGAGAAACTGAAACAAAAAGCTACTTACCACTAGAAGTTGGGAAAAAATATATTGCTCAAATAAAAGAGCTTAAACACTCAATTCAAATTACAAACCTTAAACCTTTTCCAAAAATATTGGAAATTTTACAAAAAATAGACCTACCAAAAGGATTTAAAGAATATAATAAAGAAGAAATAATCAAACACCTCATCAACGCCAAAAATCAAAATGAATTTTTATTTTTTGCAAATTTATTACTTGCTTTAGATAAAAAAATATATCATTTTTCAATTAACGAAGAAAAAAAAGCTCTTATGCAATTTAAGTATTCAAAAAACAAAATATCATTTTATGCAATTTTTCAAAATTTAGGAGAAATAGAAGGAGAAATTTCGCAATCTTATGTTACAATTTGTTCTTCTTATAAAAACGTTTTAAATCTAATTAAGCAATATGAAAACGAAATTAATTTAAAAGTCACATTAAAATTAAAAAATCCAAAAACTCTTTTTGATTTTAAAAACACATTACTTGATTTGAAGGTATAAAATGCATTTGGCAATAATAATGGATGGAAATGGAAGATGGGCAAAACAAAAAGGTTTAAAAAGAATAGAAGGGCATAAAAAAGGAGCGGAAGTAGCTAAAGAAATTACTATATATTGCGCCAATCATCCCGAAATTGAAATTTTAACCCTTTATGCTTTCTCTACCGAAAATTGGAAAAGACCAAAAGCAGAAGTAGAATTTTTAATGAAACTTCTTGATAACTGGCTAAAAAAAGAATTAGATACTTTTATTAAAAACGAAGTAAAATTTGAAGCAATTGGAGATATTTCAAAGTTTTCAAAACAATTACAAGATAGAATAAACTATACAAAAGAAAAAACAAAAAATTTCACCCGCCTAACCCAAGTATTAGCGCTAAATTACGGAAGTAAAGACGAAATTACAAGAGCCGTAAAAAAATTAATAGAAAAAAAAGAAGAAATAACTCCTCAAAATATTCAAAAAAATTTGGATTTACCAGTTGATGTAGATCTATTAATTAGAACCAGCGGAGAAATTAGAGTAAGCAACTTTTTACTTTGGCAAATTGCATACGCTGAGATGTTTTTTACCAAAACCCTTTGGCCAGATTTTACTACTAAAGAACTTGATAAAATTATAAAAGAATTTAAACAAAGAGAAAGAAGATTTGGTGGTATATAAAAATGGAGACTTAAAATGGAATTAGTTTTGCTATTTATTATAGGAAGCGTAATTGGAAGTTTTTTAAATGTAATAATTTACAGACTTCCTCAAGGAAAAAGCATAATATATCCACCAAGTAGTTGTCCAAAATGCAAGAAAAGAATTAAACCATACCATAATATTCCAATACTTGGATGGATTATCTTAAAAGGAAAATGCGCATATTGCGGAGAAAATATTTCCATAAGATATCCAGTCATTGAATTTATTACTGGAATTTTAGCAATATTAATATATCTTAAACTACACACTATTGATATTTTTTATTTCATAAATTTTTCTATTTTTGCTACTTTAATTGCTTTAAGTGTAATTGATTTAGACTATAAAGCAGTTCCGGATAGTTTAAATCTAAGCGCACTTACCCTATCATTTTTTTCATCACCAGAAATTATAGAAAACTTTAAAAACGCACTTTTAATGATGGGAGGAATGAGTTTAATTAGATATTATGTAAGCTTTTTTATAAAAAGAGAAGCATTGGGAGAAGGAGACATAATTGTTGTAGGAACTATGGGAGCGTTATTAGGAATAAAATTATCTTTAATTGCTCTATTCATTGCATCGTTTTTAGCAATTTTACCATCCCTTTATTTAAGAATTTCAAAAAAAGAATACGAACTTCCATTTATACCATTTTTAGCAACAGCTACTTTTATCACATGGTATTTTAACGATCAACTTTTAAAACTTTGGAGTTTTCTATATGGATAAATTAATTTTCAAAGAATTTTTAAAATCCTTTTTTACCCTTTTTTTCATTATTTTTTCAATAATTTCCTTAGTGTTTATTATTTCAATTTCAAATATTACACATGGATTAAAGCTAACTTTTTTAGAACTTTTTAAAATGTATTTATTATCTCTACCTCAAGTAATATTTATTACTTTACCAATTTCATTTTTTATATCTTCCGTATCCGTATATGCAAAATTTAGCGAAAGTTATGAGTTAATAGCCTTTTTATCACTTGGTATTAAACCTATAAAACTATTAAAACCAATAATTATAACTTCTATCTTCTTAACCTTACTTAACCTCATCATTCTTTTTATCTCCATCCCTTATTCAAAAATGGACTTTAAAAACCTAAAAAATCAAAAAAAACAAGAGGCAAAATTTAATTTTAAATCAGGAGAAATATCTCAACAGCTTGGAAATTGGATCATTTTTGCCGAAAAAAAAGAAAAATTATTTAACCATATATACCTTTACAATCCAAACGAAGAAAAAATTATAATAGCCAAAAAAGGAAATTTAAAAATAGAAAAATCAATACTCGATTTTAAATTAAAAAATGGAAAAATCTACGATTTTAAAAATCAATTAATTATTGATTACAAAACAATGGATATTAATCAACGAATACCAAAAGTTAGTTATTCTATTTTTGATTTTAAAACTTACATGAAAAAATATGAATACCTATTTGTTAGATACATCCCTTTTGCTTTAATTCCAATAGCTTTTTTATTTTTTATTCCATTATTTGGATTTTTTCATCCAAGACTTAATAAAAATCGCTCTTTATTGTATTCAATAATTTTAATTACAATATACGCTTTAATTTCTTTTTCAAATAAAAATTTAATCATTTCCATTTTTATACCCATAACAACTTTTATAATCGGAGGGATTTTATACAAATGGAAAAAAAACTTATAGCAATTATAAGTTACGATGGAAGTAAATTTTTTGGCATCCAAAAACAACCTTACAAAAAAACTATACAAGGAGAAATAGAAAAAGCTCTTAATTCTTTAAACATTAATACCAATATAGAATATGCAGGAAGAACAGATAGAGGAGTCCATGCATTAAATCAAGTAATTTCCTTTTCAATTCCCAACTTTTGGGATATAGACAAATTACATAAAATATTAAATAAAAAATTATCTCCTCACATTTACATAAAAAAAATCAAACAAACTTCCTTTGATTTCCATCCGAGATTTAATGCAAAAAAAAGAAGCTATAGATATATCATCTCTCCCAAATTTTCTCCATTTACAGCTAATTACATTACCTTTTACAATCGCCCAATAAACATTAATTTATTAAAAAACGCTCTAAAAGTTTTTGAAGGAAAACATGATTTCGAATATTTTTGCAAAACCGGAAGCGAAGTAAAAAATTACATAAGAGAAATATATCATACAAATTTATTTTTTTATAAAGGAGTATATGTTTTTAAAATAGTAGGAAATGGCTTTTTGAGATCTCAAATAAGAATCATGATAGATTTTTTAATAAAAATTAACGAAAATCAATTAACAATTAAAGATCTAATCTTACAATTAAACAAAGAAAAACTCTTCTATAAACATCTAGCTCCTCCACAGGGATTATATCTTGAGAGAATATGGTATTAACTTTTATAAGCAAAATCTATTTTCAAAATGACCCAACTGAAAGATTTATATATGAACAGGAGTTATTTAAAGAATTTAACAATCCATTCTTAGAAGAACAAGATTTAGATGTTTTAATTGATAAATTGGCATTATTCAATAAATATGTTGATGAGGATTATAATTTAAGAGAAGTGCCATTAGATTGGTTGCGGGGGTGGGATTTGAACCCACGACCTCCGGGTTATGAGCCCGGCGAGCTACCAGGCTGCTCTACCCCGCGTCAAAGTGGCTGGGCTGGGAGGATTCGAACCTCCGAATGGCGGAGTCAAAGTCCGCTGCCTTACCACTTGGCGACAGCCCAATGAATTTTGGTAGTGAAATTGTAATAAAAACTTTTTTGATTGTCAAGATTTTTGTGCTCTATTTTTCGCAAAATAAAAAACATACAAAAATACACTAAAATTAAATAAAATTTTTGATATAATTTTCTTAAAAAAGGAGACTCAATGTATAACACTATTCCAAGTTTAGATAAAATTTTAAACGAAGTAGAAGAAGAATTAAAAGAAGCTTTATTTGAATGTGAAAAAATAAAAGTAAAATATACCAAAGCATCAGCAAAAAGATTAAGACGACACTTAGATAAACTAGCAAAACTAAAAGTAGACTTAAGAAAGGAAATGTTGGAATATGAAAAAAACCACCTCTGAAATAATAAACGACTTAAAAAAAGAAGGATATAAAGACATTTTTATATGGAAAGATACAAAAGGCACATATTACAATTGGCACAAACATCCATACGAAGAAGTAAGAATTATGTTAAAAGGTGAAATGATAATAAATACTAAAAATAAAAAATTTCATTTAAAAGTCGGAGATAGATTAAATGTACCAGCTGGAGAAATTCACGAAGCATATATACTAGAAGATTGCGAATATATATGTGGTTCTAAATTTTGATATAATTTTAAAAAGGCACATCGGGAGGCTGCTGGGAAACCAGAGGAAAGTCCGGGCTGCAGCAAGGCAGGGGTCAGCCTAACGGGCTGCCGCCGTAAGGCGAGGGAAAGTGCCACAGAAACTAGACCGCCGATGGCTGGATTCCAGCACAGGCAAGGGTGCAAAAGTGGGGTAAGAGCCCACTGCTGGGTGTAGCGATACACCCTTGCGGTAAACCCACCCCGCAGCAAGGAGGGATGGTAAAGCCTTGCAATTTTACCCTCCGCTTGAGCGACACTGCAAAGTGTGCGCCTAGATAAATAGCCTCCAAAACAGAACCCGGCTTATAGATGTGCCTTTTTTAATTAAAACACCTTTCAAATTCTTATCCTCTAATCTAAATCTTTTTATAATTTAAGCTATAATTCCACAAAAAATTTAGGAGGGGAAATGGATTATTATGAAATTTTAGGAGTTTCAAGAACAGCCTCTAAAGAAGAAATAAAAAAAGCCTACAGAAAACTTGCAATGAAATATCATCCCGATAGAAACCCGGGAGATAAAGAAGCGGAAGAAAAATTTAAATTAATAAATGAAGCATATCAAGTATTAAGTGATGACGAAAAAAGAGCAATATATGATAGATACGGAAAAGACGGATTAGAAGGAAGAGGATATAAAACTGATTTTAGTTTTGATGATATTTTTAGTATGTTTGAAGAATTTTTTGGAGGCTTTTCCACAAAAAAATATTATATGCCATATGACAAAGACTTAATGTATAAAATAAATTTGGACTTTGAAGAAGCTATATATGGAGTTAGCAAAGAAATTGAAATTGAATACTACTCAATATGTCCTACATGTAAAGGAAGTGGTGCTAAAGAAATTCAAACATGTCCTACATGTAAAGGAAGAGGCGAAATAATTATTGGTAATGGTTTTATGAAAATCTCTCAAACTTGTCCTCAATGCGAAGGAAAAGGTTACATTCCTAAAAAAGTTTGTCCTACATGTAAAGGAAAAGGTTTTATCTTAAAAAAAGAAAAAATAAAAGTTGATATACCAGCTGGCGTTGATAACGGAATGAGAATGAGAATTCCAAAAAAAGGAAATGAATATCCAAACGACAGAGGAGATTTATACTTAATATTTAATGTAAAACCTTCAAAAATTTTCAAAAGAAAAGGAAACGATTTAATAGTAGAAGTTCCAGTATTTTTTACAAGTGCAATTTTAGGAGATAAAATAAAAATACCTACACTAAAAGGCGAAAAAGAAATTGAAATTGCTCCAAATACAAAAGATAAAACCAAACTAATTTTTAGAGGGGAAGGTGTTGTCGATCCAAATACGGGAAGAAAAGGCGATTTAATAGCTTTAATAAATATAATCTATCCTAAAAAATTAACTCCGGAACAAAGAGAACTACTTGAAAAATTACATGAAAGTTTTACAGGAGAAATAAAAGAACACAAAAATTTACTCGAAGAAGCAATCGAAAAAGTAAAAGGGTGGTTTAAAAAATCATCTTAACATCCACCCAATTATCCAACTTATTGGAGCAAAAAAATAATCGCTAAGAGGAGTAAATAAAATAATTAACAAAAATACCATTCCATAAGGCTCTGCTTTATTATAAATTTCGGCAATTTTATTTAATCTAAAATATAAAGCTAGATATTTCACGGCATTAGCTCCATCAAGAGGAGGAATTGGCCAAAGATTAAATACTGCTAACACAACGTTTACTATCACTAAATTAATCAATAACATACTCAAAAAAACGCCAAAAAGCGTTTCAGGAGGATAAATTAAAGGCAATATACTTGAAGCAATTAAAGCCAAAAAGAAATTATAAGTAACACCAGCTAAAGAAACCGCTACGGCACCCAAATATCCCCCATTACTAATTACCTTAAAAATATTGACAGGAACAGGTTTTGCCCATCCAAATACAATAGGATTGACAACGCCAGCTAATTTTTGAGATAAATATAAAATAATTGGAAAAACCACACTTCCAAATGGATCAATATGTTTTAAAGGATTTATACTAAGACGACCTTCCCTTTTTGCCGTATCGTCTCCATAATAATAAGCAACAAGCCCATGCATTATTTCATGTCCAATAATCGCTATTAAAAAAGCCAAAATCAAAGTAGTATACTTAATTATAAATTCCATCATCTTTCCTCGCAACCAGCAGTGATATAAGGCTTTTTACCTTCTTTTAACTCTTTTTCAATCTCATCAATCGTCTTTCCTACCCTATTCCATCTAATCGTAAAATCACTATCCCAGCTCATATAAATAAACCACGGTTTACCTACGACAAATTTATAAGACACTGGTCCCCAAAATCTACTATCAAAACTATGATCTCTATTATCTCCTATCATTAAAAATTTATCTTTTGGAAGTTTTATATAAAAATACTTTACTTTTCCATTTTCGACATACACTCCCATTCCAATACCAATATCCTGATAAGAAACGTTTTCTCCTTGTAATTTTAATCCTGCCAAAATCATATCTATTGCTTTTTTTATATCAGAATAATTTATAAATCCCGTAAAGTTTTTAAGGCCTAATGCATTGATAATTTCTTGAGCTCTTTGAGTAAGTCCAAAAAAAGTTATATTTTGGCTATCATAATTTATTCCTTTATGCTCCTTTTTATAAGGATTTAAAACAAAAAGCTTTCCAAGTTTTCTTTCTACTACAAAACCTTTAAAATGTTTTTTTATATATTCATCTCCTTCTTTTGGATGAAGCCAAAAACCTCTCTCATCATATATTACCTCATCCCCGCTTACAGCAAAACATCTTTTTACAAAATGCATTTTAGGGTTTAAAGGAAACCTAAATATTACGATATCCCCTTCTTTTGGTCTAGGACCATCTATCAAATGTCCATTTCCTCTAAAATCTGGCAAAACAGGTATTTCAATCCAAGGGATATGAGGAATTGGAATTCCATAAGCAAATTTTTTGGCAAACAGAGCATCACCCGGAAGAAGAGTTTTTTTCATACTTCCACTTGGAATTACAAACGCCTGAGCAAAAAAGAAAATTACAAGTAATACTATTACAATAGTTCCAGTCCAAGTATTAGACCAATGATAAAGTTTTTTTAATTTTTCTTTCATTTCAACATCTTTTTAGCCGCTTTGATAGTGTTTTTAAGAAGCATTGCTATTGTCATTGGTCCAACCCCTCCAGGAACAGGAGTTATATAAGAAGCCTTTTTACTTACGTTTTCAAAATCGACATCCCCAACTATTTTTCCATTTACTTTATTAATACCAATATCAACTACGATTACTCCATCTTTAACCATATCAGCTGTAATTAAATTTGGTTTACCAACACCCACTATTACAATATCTGCTCTTTTAGTATGAGCTGCTAAATCTCTCGTTTCAATATGACAAATATCTACAGTAGCCCAAGCATTTACAAGCAAAGCCCACATAGGTTTTCCAACAATATTACTCGCTCCTACCACACAAACATCTTTTCCTTTTAAATCAATGTTATACTCTTTAAAAAGTTCCATTACTCCAAGAGGAGTACAAGGAGCAAAAGTATCAAGCCCTTCGACTAATCTTCCCATATTATAAGGATGAAAACCATCAACGTCTTTATTAGGAGATACTCTCTCAAGAATTTTAGTAGTATCAATGTGTTTTGGAAGCGGAAGTTGAATTAAAAGTCCATGAATATTAGGATTTTCGTTAATCATATCAATAGTAGAGAGAAGTTCTTTTTCGCTAATGCTTTCAGGAAACTCATGCACAACGCTATAAATTCCTGTTTCTTTACACGCTTTGTTTTTCATTGAAACATATGTATGACTTGCCGGGTCATTTCCCACTAAAATTACGGCTAACCCTGGAGTTATTCCTTTTTTCTTAAGTTCTTCTACTTCTTTTTTTACTTCTTCTTTTATTTTTTGAGATAACTTTTTACCATCCAAAATTTTCATTTTTTTCCTTTTTTGGTAAAATATTTTAGAATTTTAACATAAAATAGGTAAGCAAAATGAAGAAAGCTATATTTTTACTTCCTCTATTTTTACTAGCAAACGAATGGTTTATCACCAACAAAGAATATGGCAAAATGCTTTACAACAATCCAAGAGGAATTAGTTGCGCAAAATGTCACGGAAAAAAAGCCACTGGAAAAATTATCGCAAAATATAAAAAAAACAAAAAAACTATTTATATAAAAGCTCCAAACATTCAAAACATAACATATGAAAAATTAAAAAAAAGGCTACTTAACTATAATAAATTATCTATAATGCCAAAATATAGTTATCTTACAAAACAAGAAATAGAAGCACTTTTTTTATACATTAAATCTCAAAGGTCAAAAAAATGATTTTTAAAGATATCTCCAAGCTTCAAGAAATAGTAGAAAAAAACGATATTAAAAACGCTCTCAAATTTATAAAACCTCCTAAAAAATTAAATACCATAAAAACAAAACGTCGCTCAGCCCTAATGGTTAGCGGACATCAAGTAAAACATCTAAACAAAATCGACGAACTTCCAGCGGATATTATCATTCTTAACCTAGAAGATGGGGTTCCTAAAGAAAAAAAAGAAATAGCAAGAATTATGATTGGAGTATTTTTATCTCATTTAGAAGAACTTAACAAAGAAATAGTAATTCGAATAAACTCTCTAAATGAAGGAGGAATTGAAGATATTAAATTTTTAGAAAAATTTAGTTTTAATGCATTTAGAATTCCAAAAATTAAAACCCTAGAAGAAATTGATAATATTTTTATATTAACTGAAAAACAAATTCATCTTTCAATCGAAACAAAAGAAGCCTTTTTTAATTTAAAAAACTTTATTCACCCAAAATTAGACGCTTTTTATATAGGAATCTATGACTTATTAAACGATCTTAAAATTTCTCATTCCATAATAAAAACGGAAAACCCTCTAATTCATAAAATACTTAGCGACTTTTCTATGACAAGTCGCTATATCAATATTGATCCAATCGGTTTTGTATATCAACACTACAAAGACATTGAAGGATTTAAAAACTGGTGTTTACTTCAAAAAAATTTAGCTTTAACAGGAGTTGGATGTATAACTCCAACTCAAGTAGAAATTGCAAATAAAATATTTAGTGAAGACATTGAATTTGCCAAAGCAATAGTTAAAAGATTCGAACAAGAAGGACCATTTACAATCGACGGACTTTATGTTGATGAGCCGATTTATAAAAATTACAAGCAGCTTTTATAATTTCAAAAGATCTTCGAACTTTTTAGTTATTTCTTCAGACTGCACAAGACCTTCTATAAAAATTTTACCGCCAAGCACCAATGTGGGATCTTTTCCTATTCCTTTTTCTATTGCTTTTAAAGTATCATACTCAAAAGAAAATTTAATCCTTAAAGGCAGATGTTTTACAGCACAGCTTAATCTTTTTGAAAATTTGGCACACTCAACCCTGCTTCCATAAATCACAGCGTTAAAAAGCGGATATTCAATATGATTTTCATTTAATATTTCACCCTCATTCATTACCCTGCAAGCATCCATTTTTGTTCCTTTTTGTAACATTTTAGCAAAAAAACAATTTTTTTAAGCATCTTATAAGCAAAAAGATATATAATTCCATCAGTTTTTTCTTTCCTTAAATTTTACTTAAAGGCTAAATTGATGTTTAGTTTGAATCCACTTTCTTTGTTGTTTGTGTTTTTAATCTTGCTTGGAGTAATTCCAAATCTTTTTTATATGGCGGGATATCTGTCCCACATAAAAAGAAAAACATATTTTCTTATACACTATTTTACATTTATTTTTTCAATGACAGGTGTTGTTTTATCAAATGAAATACTTCCTTTTTTGTTTTTTTGGGAGCTTATGAGCCTCTCAAGCTGGCAGCTTATTTTAACTGAACCTACCGACGAAGCAATAAAAGCCGGAAGGTTTTATTTTTTTATGACTCATTTTGGGTTTGTATTTATTTTAATGTTTTTTTTAATGCTTGGAGGAGATTCATTATTTACCGATTTTAACTCTTTATCCCATTTGGCTGGAAATTTTAAATACCCTACTTTGCTGTTTTTATTAATTACAATAGGTTTTTTAAGTAAAGCCGGAGTCGTACCTCTTCATGTATGGCTGCCATACGCCCACCCAGCGGCACCATCCCCTGTATCAGCATTAATGAGCGGTGTTATGCTAAAAATTGCCATTTATGCGTTTTTAAGGTTTCTTTTTATAATTCCTAACTGGGAGATTGAGTGGGGAGTTATTATTTTAGCCCTTGGAGCTCTTTCGAGTTTAGTGGGTGTTTTATACGCACTCGCAAGTCA
>JAMORJ010000023.1 GCA_027063595.1 Nautiliaceae bacterium
CAAGTTATTTATGCACTTGTACTTGCACTTATCGCACTTTACGCTAACCCATTCTTAGGATAATCTTCTTTTTCCTCTTTTTTATTTTAAACGCTCTATTATTTTTTCTCTTATAATTTGGATATTCTGAGGATTTTTAAAAAAAAAGTAATGATCTCCATTTAAAATAATAGGTTTACTTTTTAACAATTCTCCTTGTTTTTTTACAGCAATAAAAGGAACCGCTGTATCTTTATTTCCTCCAAAAACAATTACATCTCCATTGTAACTTTTAAAAATTTCTTCAAAATTTTCATCTACTACATTTTTAAATGTTTCATACATATTTTCGCTCATTTCTTTAACATCTTTACTAACAAAAAATTTTCTAAATTTTGAACCTCCAAACTTTTTTAAAAACTTATATAATTTAATTTTCGCCCTAATACTTAAAGGTTTTGGTAGAACAATACCAGCACTTGCTAGCAATACTAAAAAATCTGGTTTAAGAAGAGTAGCTACTTTTCCTCCAAAACTATGACCCACTATAATATTTTTTTTAACGTTTATGTTTTTTAAAAACTCATCAATTATTTTGGCATAATCTTTAGTGGTTAATACATACTTATTTGAGCTTTTTCCAAATCCAGGCATATCTATATAAATTTGACGAAACTCTTTAAAATAAGGAGCAAAAACTTTCATAATTTCTTTATTTGCTCCCCATCCATGAAGAAAAATTATATCTTTATTTCCATTTCCAACAATTTCATAACTTATCTCAAAAATTTTTCCACCAACCCTTATTTCTTTTAACGCCATTATTTTCCTAACTTGTTAGATATTTCAATAATTTTTTCAAGATGCTTAATAGCTTTTCCACTATCAATTGCTTCTTTTGCCAAATTAATTCCTTCTTCTATTGAATTAACTTTTCCATCTACTAATAAAGCAACTCCTGAATTTAACAAAACGGCATCTCTTTTTGCACCTTTAATTTCTCCACTTAATATTCCTCTTGTAATTTTTGCATTTTCTTTGGCATCTCCACCAACTAAATCTTCTTTCTTTCCTTTCATTCCAAAACTATCAGGACGAATCTCCATATCTCTTAATCTTATTCCATCATAATAAATAGCTTTCGTAGGAGCTGCTATGCTTATTTCATCCATCCCATCAAGAGAACTTACTACCATAAATTTTTTAGCATCCATAAGCATAAGCGCTCCAGCTATTTTTTCTATAAACTCTGGAGAAAATACTCCAAGAAGATATTTTCTTGCTCCTGCTGGATTTGTAAGAGGCCCTAAAATATTAAAAATAGTTCTGTGAGGAATAGATTTTCTAATTGGCATGATATGTTTCATTGCTGGATGATGATTAATTGCAAAAATAAAAGTAAACCCAACTTCTTCAAGCATTTTTACTTGATTTTGAGGAGTTAAATTCAAATTAATACCAAGCGCTTCAAGCATATCAGCACTTCCAGATTTACTTGTAATACTTCTATTTCCGTGCTTTGCTACATAACTTCCAATTGAACTAATCAAAAGAGCCGTCGTAGAAGAAATATTAAAACTATTAGATTTATCCCCTCCTGTTCCCACAATATCGATTAATTTTTCTCTAAGTTCATCACTTACAGGAAGTTTAATTGAATGTTCTCTCATTACTTCAGCTGCGTTTTTTATATCTTCACTACTCTCTCCTTTTTTGTAAAGCTCAATCAAAAATCTTCTTGCTTCTTCTTCATTAAGCTCATTGTTAAAAAGTTTTTCAAACATTTCTCTCATTTTTTCTCCTTAACTTACGAATTTTCCACTTCTTTTTCTATCAGCTTCCATAATTTCTATTTCTTTTGCACCAGTTACCACTATTCCATCATCTGGCGTATAATCAAGATCTGGATTTCTATCTGGATAATCAACTGCGTTTAAAATTACTTTTATGGCATTTAATCTTGCCAAATGTTTATTATCGCTTCTAATAATAGTCCATGGAGCATAATGAGTGTGTGTTGCTTTTAACATCTTATATTTCATTTCCGTAAAGATATCCCATTTTTCTTGAGCTTGAAGATCTATTTCGCTAAGTTTCCACTGTCTGAGGGGATCTTTTCTTCTTTTTTCAAATCTCTTAGCTTGCTCTTCTTTTGAAATAGAAAGATATATTTTAACCAAAATAGTCTCTTCCATTACAAGAGATTTTTCAAACATAGGACACTCTTGCATAAAAACTTCATATTGTTCTTTTGTGCAAAAACCAAATACTGGCTCAACCATCGCTCTATTATACCAACTTCTATCAAAAAGTACTACTTCCCCTCCTCTTGGAAATTGCTCAACGTATCTTTGAAAATACCATTGAGTTTTCTGAACATCGCTTGGTTTTCCAAGAGCAACCACTCTATAGTGCTTTTCATTCATATATCTTACGATTCTTCTAATAGTACCGCCCTTTCCAGCCGCATCTCTTCCTTCAAAAAGCACTATCATTCTTTTTTGAGTCTCTTCAAGATATCTTTGCATTTTTATAAGTTCCGCTTGATAAGGCTTTAGCTCTTGCTCTTGAAGATATTTCTTAACCGCTTTTTTGTTTATTCTTTTAAGCTCCATATACTCGTTAATTAAATCATTAAGCCTCATACGCTTATTTCCAACAAGTACCCACTCAGGATTATGGAGCTCATTTATATTTATTTTCTCCATTTGTACTCCCACACTTTTTTTGATATTATACTAAAAAAGGCTTCCGATGATTATTTCCATATGTAATATAAAAGGAGGAGTTGGTAAAACTACAACGGCTATTAATTTGGCATATGTTTTTTCAAAAAACAAAAAAGTTTTAATATATGATATGGATAAACAAAAAGCGTGTGGATATTTTTTTGATTGTTTCGTTGAAAAAAAAATCATGCCAACTAACAATAAAAACATTGATATTTTAATTCATAAAAAATTCAAAAAAATCACAAACTACGACATTATCATTATTGATACTCCAGCTGGACTTAACAAAGCCACAAAAGAAGCCATTAAAAATTCGGATATCACTATAGTTCCCGTATTACCAAATATTTTATCTCTTAGAACGTTTAATGAAATGGTAGACAAAGGTTTTGAAAACTTAAAAATTTTATTAAATGGATTTGAAAAAAAGCCTTTACATAAGAAAATTGTAGAACTTATTTTAAAACTTCCCAAAAAACAATACTTTAAAACTTACATCCCCAAAAGCGATCATATTGAAATAATGACGCTTGAGAAAAAAAGCATAATTGAATTAATGCCAACTTCAAATATATCAAAAGCTTATAAAAAAATAGCTCAAGAAATTATGAATTCCTACTAATTACTTTATCGGCTATTTCCAAAAGTTGAGGAATATTATACTTTTCTATTGCTTCTTTTGCTTCTTTTATCAATGCATTTGCAATATTTAAGCTCTCTTCAATCGCTTTATATTCTTTCATTTTATTTTTTATCCATTTTTTTTCTTCAAAACTGAGTCTCTTTTTATATAGGCTTTTTAACTTATTTTTCTCTTCAAAATCCATTTTTTCAAAAAGTAAAATATACGGCAAAGTAGTTTTTCCTTCATAAAAATCATGCATACTAGGTTTTCCAAGAGTTTTTTCGTCTTGAATAATATCCAAAACGTCATCAACTATCTGAAAAGCAAGACCAATATTTTTTCCATAAACCATAAAATCTCTCTCATCTAATCCTTTAGAAATAGCAGCAGCTCCACAAGCAGCTTCAATTAAGCTCGCCGTTTTTTTATAAATCATTTGCATATATTTTTCTTTATTCAAATTAATCTCTTTTGAAAGTTTAACATCTTCAAGTTCTCCTTGAGAGAGAAGATATACAGCATTTGAAACAAGCTTTGCTATCTTTTCATCAAAAGAAGTAAGTTCATAAAAAGCTCTTGAATAAATTATATCTCCAAGCATTATGGCCGTAAAATCTCCATACTTTGCATTTATGGATTTTACCCCTCTTCTCATATCCGCCTCATCAATTACATCATCATGAAGCAAACTTGCAAGATGTATAGCTTCAACTACAGCAGCCAACTTTTGAGCTTCTGGATTGATAATTGTTATTAACTTTCCTCTTATACCTTTTCCTTTTTGAATATCTCTATACTCTTCAAACTCATTAAACATTTCATCTAAAATATCAAAGAATCTCATTTTAACTCCTCAACCGTCACACCTGTATTAAATAAATACATTTCAAATGTTGCTATTTTACCATTAAAATCTTTAAACTTAATTAGAAGATAAGGATAAATATCTGGAAATTTAGCAATATCTATTCTAAAAGTATCAAGAGGATAATTTTTTGTAAGCATTACTTGTCTTGGAAAATCGTCAAATTTATATAAAACTACTAAATAATCATTTTTATAAAGAGTCCATCTAATTTCAAAAGGAAAAGTAAATTTTTTATAATAAACGTTAAATTTTCTTATTTCGTCTTTTTTTAATGAAAATTCATATGGAAAAGTAATAAAAGCAGCAAATAAAAATACAGGCAAAAAGAAAAAAAGCCTACTCATTTTTCGTTAAAATATTGGACATAGTATGTAAATAAAAATCCATTTCTTCTTCTTCTAATTTTTCGCTTTCGTTAAATATTACTTCATTGATTTTTTCTTCAACCTTATCTCCGTAACATTTCTCAGCCAATATTTCAAGAGCAGCAAGTCTTTCAAAAACTTTTTCGAGTTCTTCTATTACAAGATTTCTATTTGCATGAAACATAATCTCAAAAAATTTATCTTTTGGAGTTTTGTTTTCATCAAATGGATCAAACATATTTTCTCCTTTTTTTACAAAATTTATCATAATTTCTTATATTTAGCAAGTATTCTCAGAAACGAATTAAAAAATTTACTAAATTTATTTTTATAATTATCTATCGACTTCCTTTGCTATAATTTCAAAAATTCTATCCAAAACAGGAGCAAAATGAAAGATTTAAATTCACTAAATAAATTAATAGAAGCACTTGAAGAATTACCAACCATTGGTAAAAAATCTGCAACTAGATTGGCACTTAGCTTAGCTAAAGACAAATTTAAAGCTTTAAAATTAATAAACGCTTTAGAAAATGTGGTTACCAATATAAAAACTTGTGAAAAATGCGGTAATTTAAGCGAACATGAAATATGCGAAATTTGCGATAATCCTTATAGAGAAAAAACTTTGGCAATAGTAGAAAATTCAAAAGATATAATGATTATCGAAGAAAGTGGAAGTTATAATGGATATTATTTTGTTTTACATCATATTGATGATGAAAATATTCAAAAAATAAGAGACATTATAAAAGAAAAAGAAATAAAAGAAATAATTTTTGCTTTTCCTCCTTCCGTCGAAAGCGAAGCAAGAAGTTTATATTTAGAAGATAAATTAAAAGATTTAAATGTCGAATTTTCCCAAATAGCCCAAGGAGTTCCAACAGGCGTTCACTTTGAAAATGTTGATATAAACTCTTTAGCAAAAGCAATAAAACTTAGATTTAAAATGAATTCTTAAATTCATCAAGAGTTTTATATATTTCGATTTCTTTTAATCTTTCTTTTGGAATAAAAGAGCAATTTTTAAAATCTTCATAAATTTCACCTATTAAACAAATTCTAAAATTCATCCCAAACCCGTATTTTAAAGCCCACACCATAAATATTTCGTTAAGAGTTCCAATGCTTCCTACTTGAGCTACAAATAGTTCACTTCCTTCTATTAACAATTTTAATCTTTCAAATAAATCCTTAGCTTGAATTTTTTTGGTTAAATACAGATTTTTAGGTCTTATTTCATCAAAATATTTTAAAGTTATTCCAATAATTTCTCCTCCTGCTTCTTTTACTCCTTTACTTACAGCTTCCATTAATCCCCCATAACCACCGCATTTTACGATATAACCTTTTTTAGCTAGAAACTTTCCTAATTCTACTCCTTCGTTATAAATTTTTTTATTTTCTATTTTACTTGCTCCAAAAGTTGTAGCATATCTCATGTTTTTCCTTTTTAAAGTCTTTTATACATCAAATATTAACATAATATTTTTACTCTATAGCTCTTTAAGTTCATCTCTATGAACTTTCCAGCATTCATTGAAAAATTTATTTTCATTTTTTAAAATTTTTTCATCGCATTTATCAACTATATCTAAAGCCCATTTTTCTATTTTTAATTTTATATCATCTCCCCATTTTAAAAAATATCTATCATAATCTTTATCAGTATAAATTCTATCCCCCACAAACGGCCATCCATCAAGTGCTTGAAGTTTAAAAATTTCATATTTTTTATCATCAAGCGAAATCTCTTTTTTACCCTTATTAGCTATAGCTTCTTTTTCGTGTGCTATTCTTTTCTTATGAGAAAGATTTTTAAAAATCGCATATTTTGTAGCTTCAGCTATTCCTATAGCTTTAGCATGAGGTTCGTCAAATCCAAGTTTTAAAGCTCTTTTATATTGAAGAGCCGCCATTTTAGGAAATCTATTAATTCTCATTAAATTACCTCCCACCATTTAACTATAGTAAATCTCCTACCTTTTACTTTTTTAACTTCATGAGCAAAAAGTCCATGGCTTGGAAAAACTATCATCATCCCAGCTTTAGGTTTAAAAATTACCTTTTTACCATCAAAAAATCTTAAATGACAAAATTCTATCTCTCCTCCTCTAAAATCGTCATTTAAAAAAAACAAAGTAGTAAGTTTTCTATTAACTACTTCTTTATATCCTACAAGTACTCCATTTTTATAAATTTCACTTGCATTGTCCGCATGACATTTATAAAATCCTCCTTCTTTATATTCAAGTATTTGAATTTCGCTTCCTTTTAAAAAACTAACGCCAAAAAAATCTTCAGTTTCTTTCTTAACTTTCTCAAAAATTTTATAAAAAAACTCCTTAATTTTAGGAGTTGGCTTATGAATTATCGTTTTTCTAATTTCCTCATCTAAACCTTTACCTATAAGTTTTGCCCTATAATTATCATCTTCTAAAGAATCAATTATTCTTTTACATTCTTCTTTGGAAACTAAATTTTCGAATATTAAAAAAGGATATTCATGATAAAAACTTGCTAACGGAAATTTATTAAAATTCATATCCCAAACTTCTTTTAAAGCATATATTTTTTGAGAAATTGGAACCATTATAGCTCCTTAAATTTCGTAATATGCATTCTCTCCTTTTGCTTTTAATACTTTATTTATTATAGCACCTCCTTTTGAAAAAATTACATTTTTAGGTAAATTTTTATCAAATTTTATTATTTCTTTATTAAAGTTTTGCATCACCCAATTTAACATAATATTTTTACTATTAGGATTAAGATAAATATTTTCATCTCTTAAAAACTGAGAATTCAAAGCTTTTGATTCTTTTGCCGTAACTATTTCAAAAACTTTTTCTTTATAATCAAAATCTTCACTTAAAAAGTTAAATTTTTTATCTTCCGTAAAAAAACCATCTTTAAAAGGAGATTTATCAAATACTTTTTTCTTTAAAACCCAATTTCCAATTTTTTCCAAAGTTTGAGATTTTAGTTCAACCAACTTATTATTTTTTATTTCAAATTCTCCATTTAAAATTTCTTTAATATACTCATCCTCGCTTTTTAATTCCCCATACCCAAATTCTTCATATAAAAATTTACTTAATTCGTACTCCGATATTCCTTGAGAAGGAATAGATTTTCCATTAACCAATACATATTCGTTAAAATAACTTCCTCTTACGTCTTTTTTCTCAAAAAAATCTTTCGTTGGTATAAAAAGCGTAGCAATTTTTGCCGTTTCGTCGTAATATTTTCCAAAAACAATCGTAATTTTTTGCTTTAACTTTTCCCATACCTCTCTATTTACAAAACTAACAAGAGGATTTGCTCCTTGAATAAAAACTACTTCAAACTCATCTAAATTAACATCAAAAAGAGCTATTTTATTTTTATGCTCAATATCAAAAGGATTGGTAAGCCCATAAGAACTACTTCCAAGAAAAGCTACTCCTCTATCATTTTTACCAAAATAATCAAGCATATAAAAAAGAGAATCTATCGCCCAAGTAGTTTTATAACACTCTTTACATTTAGCAACTCCAAGTCCAGTTAAAACAACACTTCCTTCTTTAATTATTTTTAAAAGTTTATTTATTTCTTCTTTACTTACACCGCATTTTTCCATTAATTCTTGTTTTGAATATTTAAAAACTATTTTTTTAAACTCTTCAAAATCATTTCCATCACTTTTATACTTTCCCTCTTCAATTACAAATTGAGATAAAAGCAAAGCCAAATAATAATCGCTATTTGGTCTTACTTGAATAAAGAAATTAGAATTTTTAGCAGTTTTTGTTTTTATTACATCAATTGTTACTACAAACTTATTTTTAATTAAAGGCAAAAGATGAATATTCGTCACATATGGATTTCTCCCCCATATTATTATGTTTTTAGCATTTTTGATTATCCATGTAGGAAGTATTAAAGATTTTCCTCTTGCATTTTTTATTCCCTTCTCTCCTATACCATCACAAGTACTTCCAATCGCAAAAGTTGCCCCATATTCTTCAAAAAATAATTTAGTTATATTTTGAAGAATTCCCATATGTCCCGAGCCTTTTATAAACAACACTTTTTTAGGATTAGTATTTTTTAAAATGTTAGAAAGCGCATTAAGAGCCTCACTTAACATAATATTTTTACCATTATACCATGCGGAAGTTTCTCTATAAAATTTAAAATAATTATTTAATTTCCAACATAAATAAAAAGTAGGATTTTTTCCTTTGAATTTTCCATCTTTTAATTCTAAATTACAACTATCCCAACAATCAAGAGGACAAAACATCTTATAACTCTTTTTTATAATAAATTATAACATAGTATTCGTAATCACTGACTAAATAACAAATTTTAACTAAAAAAACAATTATCATTAACCTTATAAAGCAGTAATACGAAGTAATACTTTTAAAAACCATTGTCTTATTAAAAAAAATTAAAAAAGAGAGAAAAAAAATCAAATTTAACCTAAACATTAAATCTAAAATGCATTACATCTCCATCTTGAACAACATAATCCTTACCTTCTAATCTCATCTTACCAGCCTCTTTTGCACCTTGTTCACCACCATACTTAATAAAATCATCATAACTAATAACCTCGGCTCTAATAAATCCTTTTTCAAAATCGCTATGAATAACTCCAGCAGCTTGTGGAGCTTTAGTACCGTTTTTAATAGTCCAACTCCTAACTTCTTTTTTACCAGCGGTAAAATAACTAATAAGCCCAAGTTTTTCATAAGCTTTTTTTATTATTTGATCTAATCCACTCTCTTTAGCTCCCATACTTTCAAGAAACTCTTTTCTCTCTTCATCGTCCATATCCACCATCTCTTCTTCAAGTTTTGCACAAAGTTTAATTACTTCCCTATTATGTTTTTTAGCATATTCTTTCAATGCTTTTACATACTCATTGTCTTCCCCTAGTCCTTCTTCATCTACGTTTGCTCCATAAAAAATTTCTTTATTGGTTAAGAAATTAAGCTCTTTTTCCAATACTTTAAATGCTTCTTCATCTTTTTTTGGAAAGGTTGAAACAAAATTTCCATCTTCAAGCCATTTCATAAGCTCCTCTGCTATCTCGAGTTGAGCTTTTGCTTCCTTACTACCTTTTGCTTGTTTTTTTAATTTATTAATTCTTTTTTCAAGAGTTTGCATATCCGCTAAAATTAATTCTTGCTCAATTATTTCCACATCCCTAATCGGATCTACACTATTTTCAACGTGAATTACATTTGGATCATCAAAACATCTTACCATATGTAAAATTATATCGGTTTCTCTAATGTTAGCTAAAAATTGATTTCCAAGTCCTTCTCCTTTACTTGCCCCTTTTACAAGTCCAGCAATATCCACAAATTCTATAGTAGAAGGCAAAACTCTCTCAGGTTTTACAATCTCAGATAACTTATTAAGTCTTTCATCTGGTACTGGAACAATAGCTTTATTTGGTTCAATAGTACAAAAAGGAAAATTTGCTGCTTCTGCATTTTGAGTTTTCGTTAAAGCGTTAAAAGTCGTGCTTTTTCCTACATTTGGCAAACCCACAATTCCTACTTTCATTTATTTCCTTTTTTTGGTGAAATTATAACCAAATTCAATAACAAATCCCTTGAAATGATTTTAAACTTTACGCTATAATTCAGACCAACCAGTTGGTATGAAAGGAAAAAGATGAACACAAAAGACAAAATTTTGGAAATTTCAGCCGATGTTTTCGCAAAATATGGTTACAAAGCCGTAAGTATCAGCTCTTTACTCAAAGAAATAGGTATAAACAAAAGCACGCTTTATTATTATTTTAAAAGCAAAAAAGAAATTTTTGAGGAAGTCGTTAAAAGGAATTTCGATAACCTTATAAAAAAACTGGAGGAAAACATTGCAAAATGCAAAACCCCTGAAGAAAAAATCGACGTTTTTATCGACACAATCGCACAAAGATCAAGAAGAGACGTTTTGCTTATTATCAGGGAAATAATCGACGGAGGGGAAAATTTTTCCGACGAGCTTATTAACCTGTTTATAAGATTCAGGGAAACGCTTTTAAATATTTTGAAAGAAGGAAAAGAAAAAAACGTTTTTAAAAACGACGA
>JAMORJ010000024.1 GCA_027063595.1 Nautiliaceae bacterium
TGTAGAGTTTGCTTATAAATTTGATGAAGGACCAATTGCCTTTAGATATCCAAGAGGAGCGTTTAAATTGGAAGATGGAATTTTTAAAGCAAAAGATTTTGAATTTGCTAAAGCAGAGCTTTTAATTGATAGTGATGAAATTATGTTAATTGGATATGGAAATGGAGTAGGTAAAGCTTATAAAGTTTTAAAAGGGCTTGAAGAAAAGGGAATAAAAGCTGGGTTATTGGATTTAAGATTCGTTAAACCTTTTGATAAAGAACTTTTAAAAAGACTTAAGGCAAAAAAATGGTATGTAATAAGTGATAATGCAAAAGAGGGTGGGATAGCTGAAATGTTAAGCGATTTTGTAAATGAAGAAGGTTTGAATGTGAAAATTAGAAGTTTTGAATATCCAGATAAATTTATTCCTCATGGGAGCGTTGAGGAAGTTGAAAAATTTTTAAAAGTAGATATAAATAGCATAATCGAAGCGATTGAGAATGAAAATAGGGTTTAAAAGTGATATTCATCTTGATTTTTGGATAAAAGATTTAAGTGAGATTGATGAATTTATAAAAGATGTTTTAAACCCTCAAGTTTCAGATGTTTTAATTTTGGCTGGAGATATAGGACATTATAACGAGCAAAATGTTGTTTTGATTGAAAAACTTTCGAAATATTCTAAAATTTTTTTAACTTATGGAAATCACGATTTGTATTTATTACCTGATGAAAAGCTAAAATATTCCAATTCTTTTAAAAGATTGGACGATTTTAAAAGTATGGTTTCTAAAATAGAGGGAGTTTATTTTTTTGATGGAGATTTAATAGAGATTGATGGAGTAAATTTTTTAGGAAGTGCTGGATGGTATGATTTTTCTTTGGGGTTGAAACATGGATATTCATTAAATTATATGAGAGAAAATTGGGAAATTATAATGAATGATTCAAGGATGATTTTTCCAAAAATAGATCCGGTCAATTTTTCTTTTTCTCATAAAGAAAAATTAAGAGCAAATATTCAAAAAGCCGATATCGTTTTTACTCACGTAGCACCAGTTTATATTAGTTGTCATAATGATTTAATTTTAGATAGTTTTTATAGCTTTTATGGATATGATTTGTTAGAAGAAAATGTTAAATATTGGATTTTTGGTCATTGTCATAAACCGATGGATTTTTATGAAGATATAGTAAGATTTATTTCTTCTCCTCTTGGTTATCCTCATATAAGAACCGGTAAAAAAGGAATAAACTACTTAAATTTAAAAGGGTTATAATTTTTGGAAATTAAAATTTGCTTAAACAAATTTTATGAAAAGGCGATTTTATTAAAATTGCTAAAATTTATGGAAAGATTCTCTAGCAAAGTGGTATAATTAAGATTAAAAAGGAGGGGGATATGATAAATTTTGAAGATTTAATAAAAATAGGGATAGGTAGTGCTCTTTTGGCAAAAGAGAAATTGGAAGAATTTATTGAAGAAGCAAAAAAAAGGGGAGAACTTAGCGAAAGTGAAGCGACTAAGCTGATTGAAGAGTTAAAAAAAGAATCGGAAAAAAAATTAACTGAACTTAAAAATCTAATCAAAGAAGAAGTAAAAAAAGAGTTAGATGAGCTTGGTGTTGCTACTAAGAAAGATATTGAAGAGTTAAAAAAAGAAATTGCCGAAATTAAAAAATTTTTAAATGAAAAATAGTTTTTACGAATTAAAGCGTACAAAAGAAATTATTTTTATTTTAGCTAAATATGGGTTTGGAGATATTATTGAATCTTTAGGAATACCCGTCCCTTTTAAAAGAGAAGTTAATCTCTCAAGAAGCGAAAGAATAAGAAAAGCGATTGAAGAATTAGGTCCTACTTTTATAAAATTGGCTCAAGTTTTATCTTTAAGGCCTGATTTGATTCCTCTTGAATTGGCAAAGGAATTCGAAAAACTTCAAGATAATGTAACTCCTCTTCCATTTAGCGAAATGGAAAAGGTGTTAAAAGAAGAGTTTGGGGATTATAAAAAGATCTTTGTTGAAGATTTTGAGCTTTTGGCAAGTGCATCAATAGGGCAGGTTTATAAAACGAAATTAAATTCAAAAGATGAAGTTGCCGTTAAAATTTTAAAACCAGATATTGAAGAGAAAATTTTTGTGGATATTACGATAATTCAAAAATTTGCAAAATTGTTTAGAGATAGATTTTTAATTTATGGAATTGATTTGGTAAAAATTGTAGATGAGTTTGCAAAAAGTATAAAAAAAGAGCTTGATTATAATATTGAAGCTTTGAATCTTAAAAGATTTAGGGCTAATTTTAAAGATAACCCAAATATAAAAGTTCCAAAGCTTTATTCGAAATATTCGACAAAACGCGTATTAACTATGGAATTCATAAGAGGAATTAAAATTAGCGATATTAAAAAGCTGAAAGAAAAGGGTTATGATTTAAAGGAAATTACAAAAAAAGGTTTTGAATTAGTATTTGAGCAAATATTTATCCATCGTTTTTTTCATGCAGATCCTCATCCCGGCAATTTAATGATTAGTGATGGCAAAATCGTATTTTTGGATTTTGGAATAATGGGAAGATTAAGTGAGGAAGATAAAAAATACTTTGTTGAAATGATTTATTATGTTATAAGAAACGAGGAAGAAAAAGCAGCTCTTTATGTGTTAAAACTCTCAAAAGTGGAAGGTGAAGTTGATATTGGCGCTTTTAAGAAAGAGATGGCTGATATTATTTCAACTTATTTTTATTCTTCCTTAAAACAAGTTGAACTTAGAAGTTTAATTGATGATATGTTAAAGGTAATGAGCAGATACAAAATCTATTTTAAAGAAGATAATTATCTTTTAGCAAAAGCTCTTGTTACTATGGAAGGCGTTGGTAAAATGTTATACCCAGATTTTAACGCCGCAGAAGAGATAAGACCTTTTATTTTAAAATTGTATAAAAGCGAATTTTCTTTGTTTTCCATTTTAAAAAAATCTCAAGAATTTAATAAAAATTTGACGGAGTTCATGATTAATTTTACGGCAAATATGAATGAAATAATCTCTAAAATAAAAAATGGAAATTTAAAAATAGAATTTGAGCATGTTGGTCTTGAGGATTTTGAAAATACTATAGAAAATTCTTTTAATAGACTTTCAACTTCTATTGTAATAGCTTCTATTTTGATAGGTTCATCCATGCTTCTTAGCTCTAAAATCCCTCCTACGATAAACGATATATCTTTACTTGGAATTGCTGGATATGTTTTTGCGTTTATTTTAGGAGTGATTTTGTTAATAACTATATTAAGGAAGAGGTAATGGTGTTTAAAAATTTAAAAAAGAGGGTTAGTTATTTTAAGGTTGTTAAAGAAGAGTTGTATTTGGTAGATGAGGTAAATAGGGTATTAAAATTTGATAAAGATTTGCTTTTGATTGGAGGATTTAAGTTAAAGTTTAATAATAATAAACCGACTGAAAAATGCGTAAAAATGGATAAAAACGCAAAATTGTTGGCTGTTGCTTCTAATAATTTAATTGGGGTTTGGGATTTAAAAAGTAAGAAATTTTTAGGTTCTTTTCAAAGAAAAGACGATATATTATCTATTTCTTTGGATGAAGAATATTTAGTTAGTGGAGGGGTAAGTGGAGAAATTAAACTTTATAATTTGGAAATAAAAAAAGAGATTGGAACTATTATAAAACATAAGGATTTTGTTACAGATTTGGAAATTGAAAGCGAAATTAATGAAGTATATGGAGGATGTTACGATAAGGCGGTGGTATTTTGCGACTTGATTACTTATAGAAAAAAAGAGCGTTATTTACATATAAAGCCTGTTAGAAAAATAGAAAAAAAGGAAACCTTAATTACGGCTGATCAAATTTCAGACATTCTTAAATGGGACGTTGTTAAAACAGAATCTAAAGATAGAGTTGATTTTTATAAAGAATTTAGAGATTTTTGGATAGATGATAATTTTTTGGTAATTCTTATGAATTCAAAGGTTGCTATTTACGATTTGGAAAAAGAAGTTATTTTAAATGATAACTTTTTAGAAATTAACGAGGGAGATAAAATAGTCGTTTTTGGTAGGTTTATGTTAATTTCCGATATTAAGGGAGTATTGTATAAATTTGATTTGTTTGAAGATGAAGAAAAGCTTTTAGATTTAATTTTAAAAGAGGATTTTAAAAGAGCGTATGAGTTAGTTGATAAAAATCCTTTTTTAAAAAGAACGCTTGCGTTTGAAAAATTAGAAAAATTAGTAGAAGCTATGATAAAAAGAGCTAAAGCTTATTTTGAAACCGATAAAGAAAAAGCAATAGAAATTTTACAAAAGTTATTGGTCGTTCCTCATTTAAGGGGACAAATTGAAAATATAATTAGAGATTTTGAAAACATAGTTAAATTTAAATTTGCAATAAAAAGCGGAAATTATGCTCTTGCTTATCAATTGGCAAATCAGTTTCCATTGTTAAAAGAAACAAAATATTATGAATTGCTTGAGAAAAAATGGCAAATAACGTTTGAAAAGGCATTGAAACTTATAAAAGAAGGAAAAATAAGTGAGGCAAAAGAATTGCTTGAACCTTTTATGGCGGTTCCTACAAAGCTTCCTTTGATTGAATTTGCTTTAAAAAAAGCAAATATTCTCTTTTTAATGAAGGAAAAATTGGCAAAAAGAGATTTTAAAGGATTTTTTGATTTGGTAAAACTTCATCCGGAACTTAAAGATACGATTGAATATCAAAAAGTTTTGGAATATGGTAAAAGACTTTTAGAAAAAGCGGAGGAGCTATTTGAAAAAGAAGAGTTTGAAAAGGCAAAAAGGGCTTTGAATATCCTTTTGGATTTTCCAGATTATGCTCCTAAAGCTCAGAAACTTCTTAAAAAAATTGAAATAGCTCTAGAATTTCAAAGAGTATTGGCTAATAAAGATTATGAAAAAGCGTATGAATTAATAGAACTTTATCCGTTTTTAAAAAGATTGCCAAGTTATAAAGAATTTATGAAAAAAATTCATAATGCGTTTAAAGAAGCTGAAAAATTTATGAGCGAAAATAAGAAAGCAGATGCTATTAATACTTTAAAAGAGTTTCAAAATAGATTTACAATGGGAAGAATAGGTCAGATTATTTAAGTTCTCCCCATCTTTTTGCAAAAGATATACCTACTTTTAGTGGAACTTTTAATTTAAACGCTTTTTCCATTATTTCTTTATAGTAATTTGCTTCTTCTTTATTTTCTATTTCAAAAATTAATTCGTCGTGAATTTGAAGAATCATTTTTGAATTTGGAAAATTATTTTTTATATCAATCATTGCTTTTTTAATAATATCTGCCGCACTTCCTTGAAAAACAGTATTTACCGCTTCTCTTTCGTATGAAGCTAAAGTTTTTTGGTTTGCGCTTAAAAAGTTAAAAAATCTTCTTCTTTTTAAAAGAGTTTCTACGTATCCGTTTGCTTTTGCTTCTTCTTTAATTTTTTCTAAATAATTTTTTACCGTTGGGAAAGAATCAAAATATTTTTTTATAAACTCTTTTGCTTCTTTTAAAGAAACTCCTATTGTCTCGCTTAATTTTTTAGGTCCCATTCCATAAATTAATCCAAAGTTTATTGATTTTGCAACGCTTCTGCTAACTCCTATAATATCGGCTGTTTTTTGATGAATGTCTTCATTGTTTAAAAATGCTTCAATTAATTTTTCATCTTCACTAAAATGAGCTAAAAGTCTTAATTCTATTTGAGAATAATCAAGACTTACGAATAATTTATCTGTAATAAATGCATTTCTTATGTTTATTTCAGTAGAGGTTGGAATGTTTTGAAGATTTGGGTTTTTGCTTGATAATCTTCCAGTAGCCGTTCCTGTTTGGAGGAAGTTTGTATAGATTTTGTGATTTTTGTCTTTTTTTGCGTATTCTTTTAAGGGAATTATATAAGTTGATAATAATTTTTCTAATTTTCTAAATTCTAAAATTTTTGGAATTATTGGATGAGCGTTTTTTAATGAATTTAATACTTTCTCATCAGTTGAATAGCCCGTTTTTGTTTTTTTCTTTACAGGAAGTTTTAATACTTCAAAAAGAATATGACTTAATTGTTTTGTGCTCTTTATATTAAATTCTTTTCCTGCTAATTTATGAATTTCTTTTGTTAGTGTTTCTATTTTCTTTGAAACTTCTATTTGTAGCTCTTCTAAATATTTGATATCTACTTTTATACCTTCTTTTTCCATGTCTATTAAAAGATTTATAAAAGGCATTTCTATATTTTCAAAATCCCAAATTACTTCATTCCAAAGTTTGTTTTTTAAGACATGGTATAGTTTTAAAGTGATTAAAGCATCTTCTGCTGCGTATTTAGATGCTGTTTTTATGTCTATTTCTTGAAAATTTTGATTTTTTCCTACTATTTCTTTGTATTTTATGTTTTCATGATCTAAATATCTTTTGGCTACGCTATCAAGCCCAACGGGAGAATCTGGATCTATTAGCCATGCTAAAATCATCGTGTCGGCAAAAGGAGTTGGAGTTTTTAATCCGTAATTTCGTAGCATTTTAAAATCAAATTTTAAATTATGTCCAATTACTTTTTTTTGAAGAATTTTTTCGATTGCCTTAAGAGCTTTTTTTTGGTCAATTTGTTTACTTACTCCAAGATAAAAATGATTAATTGGAACGTAATAAGCTTTGTTTTCTTCAAACGCAAAGCTAAAACCAACTATTTTTGGATTTTCAAGGGAATCGGTTTCGGTATCGAAAGCTACTATTTTATCGCCAATCTTGTCTATTATTTCAAATAATTCCTTTTCGTTTTCTAATATTATGGTTTCAAATTCTATTTTTTTTGGTTCTTTTGTTTTTATAAACAATCCATCTTTTTTTACTCTTTCAATAACGGATTTTATATCTAAATCAATTAACTTATCGGCAACTTTTAAAATAGGATTAATTTCTGGATATTTAAATTCTTCTAAATTTAAGTTATCAAATAAATCCGTTTTTAAAGTTACTAACTCTCGACTTAAAAATGCATCTTTTTTTCCTTCTATTAGTTTTTTTTTGATTGCTCCTTTTATTTCGTCTATATGTTCGTATAAATTTTCAAGAGTGTGGTATTGATTTATAAGCTTTGCTGCAGTTTTTTCTCCAATTCCTTTAACTCCTGGAATATTATCGCTTCTATCTCCCACAAGAGCCTGAAAATCTCTAAAATTTTTAGGATGAACGCCAAATTTTTCAATACATCCTTTTTCATCGATTTCTATTTTTTTTAGTGGATCAAAAATTACTATTTTCCCATCTTTTATTAGTTGATACATGTCTTTATCATGACTTACTATTTTAACTTTTATTCCTTTGTTTGCGGCTGTTGTGGCTAATGAAGCTATAATATCATCACTTTCATAACCAGGTATCTCAATAATTTTAAATCCCATTTCTTTTATTAAATTAATTGCAATTGGAAGTTGAGTTTTAAGATCTTCTGGAGCTTCTGGACGGTTGGCTTTATAGTCTTTAAAAATTTCTTTTCTAAAGGTTTCTTTTTCTTTACTATCAAGAGTAAAAACTACATAATCGGTTGGAAAATCTTTTCCTAGAGAAGCTATAAAATTCATAAATCCGGTAATCATTCCGGTTGGAATGCCTTTTTTGCTTTTTAATTTTGGAAGCGCATAATAATTTCTAAATAAAAATCCAAAAGTATCGATTATAGTTAGAGTCATAAAAAACCTTTTTTTGGTATTATAATATCATAAATTTAAAAGGAGAAAGTTTGAAGGTAGAGAAAATATTAAACTTAAAGCATCCGATTTCATTAGTAAAATATATCAATTCAAAAGTAGGGGTAATAGATAAAGCAAATACTTTTAGAATGTTTGATATTAACGATTTTTCTTTAATGGGAGGGTTTAAGATTAAGCTTCCTGAAAACAATCCTTTGGAAAATAGCGTTGATATTTCGATAAATGGAAATTATTTAGCTGTTGCAATAAAAGGTAAAAGAAAAACTACTATATGGGATGTAAATCAAAAAAAATTAATCCATACTCTTGGGTGGCATAAAGGAGAAGTATTAAGTGTTAGTTTTGATTTTGACGAAAATTATTTAATTACAGGTGGAATGGATGGGAGAGCTTATCTTTGGTCAGTTGAACTTGGAAAAATGGTAAGTTCTTTACCTCCTCATCCTGATTATATTTTAAGTTCGGCTTTTAGCATAAATTCTTTATGGGCGGCAACGGGAAGTTATGATAGAATGACTTCTATTACGAATATTACTTCAATAAATATAAATTACAGGAAAAAAGCTCACAGAGGTGCCGTAACTAAAATTAAATTTTTTAAAAAGTTTATGATTAGTGGCGATAAAACGGGAGAATTGATTGTATGGGATTATCCAAAAGGAAAAATATTAGGAAGAATGCATAACGTTGCTGATATGGTGATTGATATGGCAACCGATGAAAATGAAGAATATTTATTTGTGATTACAAAAACCAAATACGTTTATTTATACGATTTAAAAACTTACGAATTAATTACCGATAAATTTATCACTCTTAGCGAGCTTCCAAGTTCTATTACTTATGTTCCTGAAAATACGATGCTTTGGATAGGAACGCTTGGAGGTAGCATTTATATTTTTGATATTTATTCCGATGAAAAAAAATTGATCGAAGCGGTTAAAAATAATAAATATGATGAAGCATATGAGCTTATTAAGAAAAATCCTTTTCTTGAAAGAACCGAAGCTTATAAACAGCTTGATGAAATTTGGAATAAGACTGTCTCTACTGCTTATAGATTAATGGAAAAGGGAGAATACGATAAGGCTAAGCAAATTTTGGCTCCATTTTTGGCGGTTCCTCAAAAAAGAACGATTATTCAAAACATTTTAAAAGATTTTAGCGAGTTTGAAAAATTCAAACAAGCTGTTTTAAAAAGAAAGTATCCTCTTGCTTATTCTTTAGCGGCGATGTATCCTTCTTTTAAAGATACGATTTATTATAAAAAAATGGAAGAAGATTGGAAAAGGGTATTTGCTAAGGCAAAAGAACTAATTAAAATAAGAGGAAAAGAAGATGAAATTAGAAAACTTTTTATGCCATTTAGAGGGGTTACTTCAAAAACTCCTTTAATTCAGGCGTTATTTAACGATAAACAATTATATGAATTATTGAGAAATTATTTATTATCAAGGAAGTTTGATAAATTTTTTGAGTTGGTTCAAAGAAATCCTTTTCTTTATGAAACTCCAGAGTATGAACAAGCTATGAAATTTGCAAAAAAACTTGATGAAGAAATACAGAAAAAACTGAAAGAAACAAAATTTAAAGAAGCTTTAAGTCTTGCCCAAATGCTTGAGATGTTTCCGGAATATAAAGAAAAAGCAAAGGAATACATTAAAGAAGCAAATATTTTATCTAATTTTCTTAGTGCTCTTGCCAATAACGAATATGATGTTATTGAAAAAATGGCTTTTGAGTATCCGTTTTTAACCGAAAATGAAGATTATATCGAATTTAAGAATAAAATTACTCAAAAATTTAAACTTGCTGAAAATGAAGCTATGAAAGGTAATATTAAAAAAGTTAGCGAAATTTTAGGCGATTTATATAAGAGTAATATTTTTAAATCAAAAATCGAAAATTTAATTAAATCCGCTTATTTGAATCAATTGCTTGGCATTTTGGTAAAAAAAGATAAAGAAAAACTTCAAAAAGGGGTTGATAATTATATAGCTTATTTTGGATTTGATAACGAAATTGAAGATATTATAAAGATGGCTAAAAAACTAGGTATGAATTTAGAAATTAAAAATACCGAAAAAAGTAGATTTTTAGATTTTAATAATCTTCCTAATTTTATTTGGGAGGATTGATAAATCTTCTTTTTTGTTGATATTAACAGAAGCGTTTTTAATAGAAATTTGTCGTTTGTTTATGCCATATATTTTTTTTGTTTTAAAATCGAAATTTTTTATCATAGTATAATCATAATATCCAATTAGCGGATTTTCCTTAGCGACTGCTTTTTTTTTAATGAGTTTAATTAAATCTTTTTGAGTTATAAGGGGAGTATCGATATTGATTACGAAAATTTTTTTGTATTTTTGAATAATTTCTTTTAGAGCAAAAATGGGGGCGTATTCTTTAGATTTTTCGATAAAGAAGGAATAATTTTTAAATTTTTTTTCTTTTGCTACGAAAAACACTTTTTTAAAAATTTTTTTGCATAAATTATATTGATGTTTATGAAAATATTTTGCTTTATCTTCCTTAAAACGGCTTGATTTACCGCCGGCTAATATAAAACAAGGAATTTTAGTTTCTTTTAAATTCACCTGATTTTCCGCCGCTTTTGTATTCAAGACAAATGTCGCTAATTACCATTTCCCTATCTATTGCTTTTGCCATATCGTATATCGTTAAAAGTCCGATGCTAACTGCCGTTAAAGCTTCCATTTCTATTCCTGTTTTTGAAGTAGTTTTTGCTGTAACTATTAATTTAAAACCGTTTTCTATTTCTTCAATTTCCACGTCAACTCCGTCAATTAATATGTTATGACACATTGGAATTAACTCGCTTGTTTTTTTGCTTCCCATAATTGCTGCAATTATTGCAGTTTGAAGAACGGCTCCTTTTTTTGTTTTTTCTTCTAAAATGGCTTTTTTTGTCTCTTTTTTCATAAAAATTTTGCCGCTTGCTATAGCTATTCTTTTTGTTATTTCTTTATCTCCTACATCTACCATTTTGGGATTGTGTTTTTCGTTTATGTGAGTTAGTTTCATTTTAAAACCTTTCTTATGTTAAAATGAAGTATTGACCATAAAATGCTTCCTATGATGAATCCAAGCAAAGGAGGAAGCTTTAAAATGTTTAAAATTAATATTGTAATTAAAAGCGATATAATTAAAGCAAGTATTTCTTTCAAATTAAACTCCAAGCCATTCTAATTGCAATTATATAAAGGATTATACCAATAATTTTTTTAATTTGTTTTTGATTTAAATGAAAATGCATTATGTAATTTCCTATAATTCCTCCAAAAATAGCGGCAATTGTTGCGCTAAGTAGTAATAGCCAATCTATTTTTACGATACTTAAATAAGTTAAGAATGCTGTAAAAGTAGAAAAAGGAATAACAAAACTCATAGTAACTGCAAGTTTTTTTGCATCAAACCCTAGCAATATTAAAATTGGCAAAAGTAAACTTCCTCCTCCAACTCCAAGAAGACCGCTAATAACTCCTACTATAGAGCCTAATAAAACCATAACCCATGGTTTATTATAATGAAATTTGGTTTCTTTTTTTCCAAAAAGTATCATACTTCCAGCAAAAAATAAAAATATAACAAAAAGCCATTTAACATAAATTTGTGGAATGAATTTGCTTAAGTATGCTCCAATAGGAGCGGTAAATGCAAGAGATATTGCAAGAGGAAGGGCAAATTTAAAATCAAGAACTTTTCTTTTTATGTTTGCAATGGTTGCCGCTATGGTAGTAGAGGTATTTACAAAAAGTCCTATTGCTTTGGATGAGTTAAAATCAAGCCCCAAAAAGTGCAAAATTGGAATAAGAGCGACTGCGCTTCCAACGCCTCCAAGCGCAAATACGGTAGATAAAATTAAAGTTATTATAAAAACTTCAAGATAAAACATCTAATATCGCTTTTGCTTTATTTCCGTTTAAATGTTCGCTAAATAGTTTAGATAAACCTCCTGTTAGATTTTTTGCATTAAATCCTTTATAATTTAGATAATTGGTTGCAAATACGCTTCTGTATGCGTTAGGACATGCGCAAACTATTATTTTGTCTTTTGGTAATTTTTCTAAATTATCCGGTAGTTTGTTTATAGGAATTTCTATGGCAAAAGGAAATTTAACTACTTCTTTTTCGAAATCTTCTCTAATGTCTAAAAGAATGGCTTTTTTCTCTTTGAAAAGTTTAATAAATTCTTCAGGTTCTATTTTTGTTTTTCCAAGTTCAGATATACTTAAATTTCTTACAAAATCATCGAAATTCATTATTTCTCCTTTTTTTTTGAAATTATATCATTATTTATTAACATATGTTTAAAATATTTTTGAAATTTTGATAAAATGCTATAAAAAAAGGATTAAGATGAAAAAATTGTTATCAATTTGTTTAATGGGTGCTGTTTTGTTTGCAAGTAATACTGATGAGATTAATAAAAAATTGGATTTATTGCTTCAAAAAATTACCGAGCTTGAAAAAAAAGTAGATCAAAAAGATGCTGAAATTGAAAAATTAAAAAATGAAATTAAAAAACAGCAAATTGAGATGAAAAAGCAAGAAGAAAAAACGAAAAGAGAATTTGCAATTAAAAGTTGTAAGAAAATTAAAGTAACTTCTTTACAATATACTTATCATAACGAGGTAATTCCGTATTACGATTTAGTGTTTACTTTAAAAAATACTTATCCAGAAACCATTACTTTTATTAGAGGTTCTTTATATGCCGAAGATAAAGACGGAGTTAAGATTTTACAAGCGTATGTTAATAGAAAAGTAAATTTAAAACCAGGAGAGAGTGTAACAATTAAATTAAAGCATATTATAGATAGCGAGCTTGAAAAGTATTTAAAAGATGAAAAACCAGAGAATTTGAAAGTTTATTTTGAACCAAGCAGAGTAGAGTTTGCTAACGGATATAGATTAGAGTGTACTTTTTAACACTCTATTTTTTCTTTACTTAAAATTTTAAGTTCGTTACAGCTAAATCCGGCTTTTAATCTTGCCGCTACGTTTATATCTTTTTTCTTCCAATCTTTGAAAAAATTATCTACTATTTGAAAATAAGTTTTAATTGGATCTAAATTCTTTTTTCTACATTCCCATTTAAACCATTTATCTCCCTTGCTAACGTGAGGTATTTCTTCTTCTAAAATTATTTCTAAAGCTTTTATTACCTCTTTTGCGAAAGGATCTTTAATTTTTGAGAGTTTTTTTATAATTTTTTCATTTGCATCAAGTCCATTTGCTTCATACCATCTTGGAATTATTGCCATTCTACTTAATAAATCTTGCGTTTTTTGAGATGCTTCAAAAAGTGAATCATGAACCGGAAAATCTCCATATTTATAACCCGTTTTTTCTAAAAGAGAATTTATTGAATTAAAATGTCTAATTTCGTCATTTGCTACTTCGAGCCAGTCAAGATAATATTCTTTTGGCAAATTTCTAAATCTATAACATGCATCAAGAGCTAAATCTATTGCCGAATATTCAATATGAACTATTGCATGAAGTAAGATAGCTTTTTTTTCGGGGGTATTAAATCCCCTTCTTCTTGGAACTTTTGCCGGAGGAACGATTTTACAAAAGGAAGCATAACTTGGTTTTGTAAAAATTTTTGGAGATTTATCGCTTTTAAAATTAAATTTGTCAATATTTTGATATAAATCATTAAACATTTTAAATTTTTGTGGTATATTATCGCAAGTAATTATTTGTTCAAGTTTTTCGTAAAACATTATTGTCCTTTTTTTTTGAAATTATACAAAATGGAGAAAAAATGCTAGTAGATTCGTTTAACCGCGTAATTGATTATATAAGAGTTTCAGTAACAAGTAGATGCAATTTTAGATGTATTTATTGTATGCCAAATACTCCGTTTGAATGGGATCCAAAGGAAAATATTCTTAGTTATGAAGAGATGTTTGAGTTTTTGAAATTGGCAATAGATGAAGGAGTAAAAAAAATTAGGTTAACCGGGGGAGAGCCTCTTCTTAGGAAAGATTTGGATAAGTTTGTGAAAATGCTTTATGATTATAAACCTTCTCTTGATTTAGCATTAACTACCAATGGGTATTATTTAAAAGAGTATGCAAAAAAATTAAAAGAAGCCGGACTTAAAAGAGTAAATATTTCTTTAGATTCTTTAAGACCGGAAATTGCGGCTAAAATAGCTCAAAAAGATGTTTTAGAAAAGGTACTAGAAGGAATTGATGAAGCTATAAAAGTTGGATTAAAAGTAAAACTTAATACTGTTGTTATGAAAGGTATTAATGATGATGAAATTTTAGATTTGCTTGAATATGCCAAGAAAAAAGGCGTTATTATAAGATTTATTGAATTTATGGAAAACGAAAGAGCTTATCCTGGTATTAAAAGAGTTGAGTCAAGTGAGATTTTGAAAAAAATTTCAAAAAAGTATAAATTTACAGAACTTCCAAAAGACAATAGTGCAAGCAAATATTTTAAAATGGAAGATGGATATGTTTTTGGAATAATCGAGCCTCATAACGAAGATTTTTGCAAAAGTTGTAATAGAATTAGATTAACAGCCGAGGGGTATTTAATTCCATGCCTTTTTTTTACCGAAAGTTATTCTATCAAAGAGGCTATAAGAAAAAAAGATATAAAAAAAGCGGCTGAGATTTTAAGGGATGTGGTAAAAAATAAACCAGAAAAAAACGATTGGCAAGAGGATAAAATAAGTGATAGGGCTTTTTGGGAGACTGGAGGATAAATATGACAGAACTTAAAGAAGCGGCAAATGCTATAAAACAAGCGAAGTATCTTTTAATAACCGCTGGAGCTGGTATGGGAGTTGATAGCGGACTTCCGGATTTTAGAGGGGATGAGGGATTTTGGAGAGCGTATCCTATTGCTAAAAAGCTTGGTCTTAATTTTCAAGCTCTTGCAAATCCAAAGTGGTTTGAAATTAATCCAAAATTAGCTTGGGCTTTTTATGGACATAGGCTTAAAATGTATAGAGAAACTATTCCTCATGAAGGATTTAAGGTATTGCTTAATTTGCCTCATGAAAAATTTGTATTTACTTCAAATGTAGATGGTCAATTTCAAAAAGCTGGATTTGATGAAGGAAAGATAGTTGAAATTCATGGAAGTATTCATTTCCTTCAATGCACGCTTCCATGTAGTAGGGAAATTTGGGAAAATAATGAAGAAATTGAAATAGATATGGAAAAATTCGAAGCAAAAAATTTTCCAAAATGTAGAAATTGCGAGAGAATTGCAAGACCTAATATTTTGATGTTTGGAGATTTTTATTTTGTTGAAGATAGGGTAAACTTACAACTTATGAGATTTGAATATTGGTTAAGTCAAATAGATGAGGAATTGGTTATTATCGAAATAGGAGCTGGAAAAGCCGTTCCAACCGTTAGAATGATGAGTGAAAAAATTAGAAAAAAATTTAAAGCTAAATTAATTAGGATAAATCCAAGAGAACCTGATGGAGCTGATATTCAAATTCCTCTTGGAGCTAAAGAAGCTCTTTTAAAAATAAAAAACTTGTTATAATTTGAAAAAAGGATAAAAAGTGAAAAAAGTATTGTTTTTAGGTTTAAGTGTTGTAGCTTTGTTTTCTTTTAACATGGTTGATGGTAAAATGTATAAATGTAAAACGGAAGGTCTTTCTTTTAGTGATGGGAATACCACAAAAAATATTCCTTTAACTCCCAAAACAGAACCTCTTATTAAAAATTCTTTAAAAAATTTTTTTGAAATCAAAGTTAAAAAAATTAAAAACATTGTTGATATAAAAGTTGGAAAAGATGAGGGTAATTTAACGTTTGTTGGAAAATGGAGAGGTTATGATAGATATCAGGATGTTATGAGTTCTATTATTTTCATGCCTGATAAGAATTCTTCTACGAATAATGCGGCTTTGATAATACCATCTCAAAGATTAATTATTTTTTATAAATGCCAGTAATTTTTGTTTATGGAAGTTTAAAAAAAGGTAAAAAACTTCATTATTATCTTAAAAACTCCGTTTTTCTCGGAGTTGGTCAAACTTGTAAGAAATATCCTCTAATTCTTTCAAAAAGCGGTTGGTATCCTTATTTAATAGAAAAAGAAGGATTTGGTTTTCAAATAAAGGGAGAAGTTTATAAGGTTGATTTTAAAACCTTAAAAAAACTTGATAAGGTTGAAGAAGTTCCACATTATTATTATCGAAAAAAAATTCCTATATGTTTAAATAATAAAAAGGTATTAGCATATACGTATTTTGTAAGAAAGCCTCCAAAGTTTACTAAAAAAGATTTGTTAAAAGAATTTTAAGTTTATGTTAGGTTTATTTTAAGGGAATATACTTTTTTAAAAAAGGTATCAAATGAGAATTTTGCTTATAGAAGATGATAGGGATTTAAATGAGACTATTAAAGAATTTTTGGAATTAAGCGGTTTTGAAGTAATTAGTGTTTTTGATGGAGAAGAAGGATTGAGTAAGGCTTACGAAGAAAATTTCGATTTGTTAATAGTTGATGTGAAATTGCCAAAAATAAATGGATTTGAATTGGTAAAAGAGTTAAGAAAAACAAAAAATACGCCGGTTATTTTTTTAACTTCTCTTAATTCTCAAAAAGATATAGAAGAGGGTTTTTTAAGCGGAGGAGATGATTATATTACAAAACCTTTTTCTTTAAATGAGTTAAAGCTTAGAATTGAAGCAATTCTTAGAAGGGTTTATGGAAATAGTGAAATTATAAAAATAGGGGATGTTGAGTTTGATTTGAAAAAAGAAATTTTGAAAAAAAATGGAAAAATAGTTCATTTAAAACCAAAAGAGATAAAACTTTTAAAACTTTTTCTAAAAAATAAAGGCAAAATTTTAAGCAAAGAGGAGATTTTTGAAGAAATTTATGATTTGGAAGAGCCAAATGAATATTCTCTTAGGGTATTTGTTAATAATTTAAGAAAAGTTTTTGGAAAAGAAAAAATAGAAACAATAAAAAATGTAGGATATAGATTTGTGGGGTGAAAAAAAGAGTTTAGTTTTATTTTTAACTACTTATCTAATTTCTATGGTGTTTTTTATAGCCATTTTTGATTATTTATATTTTAAGAATATTATGTTTGAAATTTTACAAAATCAAAAAGCTTTAATAAAACAACAATTATTAAACGAAAATTTAAGGTTTAGGTTTTGGAATAATGAATTTAAGGATTTAAATATAACAATTTATGATGGGAAAATTGTTTTAAAAAAATCTCCTCAAGTTGGAGTATGTGTTGATTATGAATTAATTAGAGGATGGAGAAAATTTAAAATAATTGCTTGTAAAGTTTTTGAAGATAGGAAAAAGGAAATTATTTTTAAGCTACTTTTTTATAATGTGGTATTTTTAGTTTTTGTTTCTATTTTTGCTTATTTTTTGGCAAAGCTTTTTTTAAAACCTATGAGAGATGAAATAAAAAAGCTTGAAAATTTTCTAAGAGATATTACTCACGAAATGCAAACTCCAATAGCTATAATAAATTCCAATATCGAGATGCTTGAAATTAAAGGAATTGAATATAAAGAATTTCAAAGAATAAAAAATGCAGCCAATAGATTATCTGCTATTTTTGAAATGCTTAAATTTTTAAATTTAAAAAGAAAAGAGGTTATAAGTTTGAATTTAAAAGAGGTCTTACTTGAGAGAATAAGATTTTTTGAGACTCAAATAGAACAAAGAAATTTAAAAATAAAAAAAGAATTAAAAGATGTTATTTTAAATATTGATAAAGAAGATTTAATAAGAATCTTTGATAATCTTCTTTCAAATGCCATTAAATATTCGATGGGGGATATTTATATTTATTTAAATGAGAAAGGTTTTTGCGTTGAAAATAAAGGAGAGATAAAAAATCCAAAAGAAGTAATTCAAAAATTTGTTAGGGAAAATAAAAGCGAAGGCGGTTTTGGGCTTGGGCTTTATATTGTAAACGAAATTTGTAAATTTTATGGTTTTAAATTTGAAATAACAAATAAAAATGGATTTGTTAAGGTTTGTGTTTATTTTTAGTTTATATTGATCTACTATACTTTTAATACAAAAAATTAAAGGAGGAAAAAATGAAAAAAGTAGTAATTAGCGTGCTTGTAGCTGCTGGTTTATTTGGTTTTAATTTTAGCAATGCTTCGAATTCAAATTCTACTACAAATCAAAATCAATTGCAAGAATATAATTATGGATATGTAGTAGAAGGGAAAGTATTAAGAGCCTATAAAGCTCCAGGTTTTGGTCCAAGAAGATTTGAATGGCTTTTTATGGATGTGGAGACAAAAAATGGAATTGTAAAAGTTGGAATTGCTCCAACATTTAGAGTTTCTAATCTTCCTATTAATGAGGGAGATAGAGTAAGAGTTAATGGTTATACTCCTCCTTATTGGCCAAATGGAGTAATTAAAGCATGGGATATTTATGATGTGAGTCAAAAAAAAGATTATCCAATTGTAGGTTGGGGACCTGGTAGGAGATGGGGAAGATATTATAGATAAGGAGAAAAAAATGGAGAGTAAAGATATTTACAAAATAATCCTTTTGGTTTTCCTTTTGTTTCTTTTATTTCCTTTTATAAAATTTTTGTTTTTTAAATTATTTGGATTTTATGGATTTGGATGCTGTAGGTGTGGTAGATGGTGGTAAAGGAAGTATGATGAGAAGATTTTTAGTTATGTTAATGATGGTGGTAATTTTATTTATTGTAGGATGTGTTTGTAGAGGTTCTTGTTGGAGGTGTTGGTAGTGAAAAAATGGATTGATTTAGTATTGTTTTATTTTACAATAATTTTAATTTTTAGCGGGATTGTACTTTATATTATGCCTCATGGTCGTATTGCTTATTGGAGCGGATGGAAATTTTTATGGATAGATAAGGATGGGTGGGATAATATTCATGTAGTTTTTGGTATTTTTATGAGTATTTTTGTAATTTGGCATGTTGGAATTAATTGGAAGATAATGAAAAAATATCTTTTAAAAAAAGAATCTTTTATAATTGCTTTGGTTTGTATAGTTTTTATATTTGGCAGTGTTAAAAATATTTTTCCGTTTAGTTTAGTTTAATTATTTCTTTGGAAGAAAAAATAAAATCCTCTTATAATTTTCAAGCTCCAATTATTCCTCATGCCGAACTTTTAACGTTAAAGGATTATTGTAAAAAGGTAAATATTCCTTTAAGTTTAGCAATGGCTAAATTGAAATCAAAAAATATTAAATTTAATGAAAATTGGACTTTAAAAGAAATAGCTAGAAAAAATAATTTAGCTCCTTTAGATATTGGCAAAATAATCTTTTCTCCAGTAAATATGGGTGGTTATGGATATGGAAGGATGACTTTAAAGGAAATTTGTAAAAAATTTAATTTGAGTGAAAAAAAATGTTTGGAAAAGTTGAAACGACAAAAAATTAATGCTAGTTTGAATGAAACATTAAAAGAAATTGCTTTAAAAAACGATCTTTTTCCAGTGGATATTATGAATTTCATTAAAAAATAATTATGTTATAATTAAATAAAAAAGGAGGGGAAAATGGTTAGTGGAGTAAACTTGAATGCTCAATGTATTCCGATGGGAAATGTTCAATGTTCAAAAAATGAAACTATAAAGGCTAAACAATTACAAGAGCAATTTCAAAATCAACAATTACAACAGAAAATACAACAGCAAACTCAACTACAAAATCAAATTCAACAGCAGCAGCAAATACAACAGCAGTTTTTGCCAATAGGAATTAATATTTATGCTTAATTTTTAATAAAAGCTCTTTTGCGAAAAATTTATGTTTGAAAAAATTAATCAGATCGAATTTATTATTAGCTAATAAATGCTATTTATGCATTAAGAGATAAAAAATCTTCTAATATTTTTTTATGGTCAAATACTAATTTATCCCATGGGATTTCTTCAAGTTTAACGACAATTGCTTCTTTTGCGTCATCTCCGGCTTTTGGAAGAGCGTTTGCGTGACAAATAAATACAGCGCTTGCTGTGTGAAGTCTTGGATCTCTATTGGGGTCTGAATAAATGCCAAGAAGTTTTTTAATTTCTACATCTAAATTTGTCTCTTCTTTCATTTCTCGAATTAATGCTTCTTCTACTTTTTCTTTATAATCTACAAATCCTCCCGGAAGTGCAAAACCAAAAGGAGGGTTTTTTCTTTTAATTAAAACTATTCCGCTAAAATGAGGATTAAATATTTTGATAATTCCATCAACTGTTAAGAAAGGAGTTGGTTTTACCCAATTGGGTATATTTAATTTTTCAAATTCTTTAATCATTTAGTCCCGCTTCTTTTAAAGCTTCGGCTTGATAGTGTGCAATTAATGGTTCGATTATTTCATCAAATTTTCCTTCATTCATTATTTCTTCTAATTTATAAAGAGTTAGTCCGATTCTGTGGTCAGTTATCCTGTTTTGAGGGTAATTGTATGTTCTAATTCTTTCGCTTCTATCTCCGCTTCCAACTTGTGCTTTTCTTTCTTTTCCTATTTTTTCAAGTCTTTCTCTTTCGTATTTTTCATAGACTCTAGCTTTAAGTATTTGCATAGCTTTTTCTTTGTTTCTTTGCTGACTTCTTTCATCTTGCATTGAAACTACTATTCCAGTTGGAATGTGAGTGATTCTTACGGCACTTTCGGTTTTATTTACGTGTTGTCCTCCAGCTCCTCCGGCTCTCATTACTTCAATTTTTAAATCTTTTGGATCAATTTCTATATCCACATCGTCAACTTCGGGCATAACGGCAACGGTTACAGCTGAGGTGTGAATTCTTCCTTGAGATTCGGTAATAGGAATTCTTTGGACTCTATGAGTTCCACCTTCGTATTTTAAACGACTATAAGCGCCTTCTCCTTTTACTAGCAAAATAATCTCTTTATATCCACCAAGGTCATTTTTGCTTTCGCTTACAATCTCTACTTTCCATCCTTTAGAGTCGGCATATCTTAAATATGCTTTTGTTAAATCTGCTACAAATAACGCTGCCTCATCTCCTCCGGTTCCGGCTCTTATTTCGAGGAAAATGTTTTTTTCATCGTTTGGATCTTTTGGGAGCAAAAGAAGTTTTATTTCTTCTTCCATTTTTGGAAGCTTTTCTTCGATTTCTTTAATTTCTTCTTTTGCCAAATCAGCCATTTCGGGATCATCAAGCATTATTTTTGCTTCTTCTAAATTATTTAAAAGATTTTCGTATTCTTTTGCTTTATTTACAATTGGCTCAAGCTGTCTTGCTTCTCTTGAAAGCTTTGTCATTCTTTTGATATCTTGAGTAATTTCTGGAGAGCTTAATTCTTTATTTATTTGATTGTATTTTTCAACAAAAGGTTTTAGTTTTTCGCGTAGCATAGTAATTCCTTAGTAGGATATAAAGAGAGGAAAAAATTAAGCTTCTTGTGCTTTTGGTTCGATTGATTTTACTAAATGATGAAGTTTTGAAATTTTTCTTCTTGCTGTATTTTTCTTTAATATTCCCTTGTTAATGTAACTTTGAAATTTTTTGTTTGCAACTTTCCAATACTCAAGCGCTTTTTCGTAATCACCAGCAGCTACCGCTTCTCTTATGTTTCTTGTGATTGTTTTAATTCTTGTTCTGTAGTATCTGTTTCTTTCTGTTCTTTTTTTTGTTTGTCTTATTCTTTTTTGAGCTGATTTTGTGTTTGCCATATAGTTCCTTTTTTTTAGAGCGTATTTTATAAAAATTTGGTAAAATTTGCAAATCTTTATTTCATTTTTAAAAGGAAAAAAATGAAATTATTTGGAACGGATGGAGTTAGAGGAAAAGCTGGGGAATTTTTAACTCCAAGTCTTGCGATGAATTTGGCTATGGCTTTTGCTGAAAGTTTAAAAAAAAATACGGGTAAAATTTTGGTAGGTAAAGATACCAGAAGAAGCGGATATATGATTGAAAATGCTATAGTTAGCGGTCTTACTGCCGTTGGGTATGACGTGATTCAAATTGGTCCTATGCCAACTCCGGCAGTTGCTTTTCTTACCGAAGATATGAGATGCGATGGCGGAATTATGATTAGCGCAAGTCATAATCCATATTATGATAACGGAATTAAATTTTTCGATAACGAAGGAAATAAACTCTCAAGTGAACTTGAAGAAAAAATAGAAGAAAGATATTTTGAGAATAATTTTGAATTGAAAACCGAAAAAGAAATAGGAAAAAGCAAAAGAATTGATGATGTAATTGGAAGATACATAGTTCATATTAAATCTTCTTTTCCAAAGCATTTAAATTTAAATGGCATTAGAATCGTAATAGATACGGCAAATGGTGCAGCTTATAAAGTAGCTCCAACCATTTTTAGCGAACTTGGAGCAGATGTAATTACAATAAACGATAAACCAAACGGATTTAATATTAATCAAAACGCAGGAGCAATGCATCCAGAAATTTTAGCTTCTAAGGTAAAAGAGTATAGAGCCGATATTGGATTTGCTCTTGATGGAGATGCCGATAGATTGGTAGTGGTTGATGAAAAAGGCGAAGTAATTAATGGAGATAAATTAATAGGAGCTTTAGCTTTTTATCTTCATAAACAAAATAAATTAAAAAATAGCGGAATTGTAGTAACCGTTATGAGTAACGGGGCTTTAGAAGAATTTTTGTCTAAATATGGGATAGAGGTTTATAGAAGTAAAGTAGGAGATAAGTATGTGTTGGAAGTTATGAAAGAAAAAGATTTAAATTTTGGAGGAGAGCAATCGGGACATATTATTTTTAGCGATTACGCAAAAACCGGAGATGGACTTGTAAGTGCTCTTCAGGCGGTAGCTTATATGATTGAAAGTGGTAAGAAAGCTAGTGAAGCTTTTGATTTGTTTGAACTTTATCCTCAAGTTCAGACGAATATAAATGTTAGCGAAAAAGTCCCTTTAGAAAGTATTGAAGGAGTAGAAGATTTATTAAAAAGCGTTGAAAAAGAAGGTTATAGACATTTAGTAAGATATTCGGGAACGGAAAATAAACTTAGATTGCTTATCGAAGGAAAGGAATTAAAAAAAGCAAAAGAGTTTTTAGAAGAATTAAAAGCATTTTTTGAAAAAAAACTTGGATAGAGTTATGAAATGGATTTTTAAATTTGCTTTCTTTTTTTTATTCGTTTTAGTAATTGATCAATTTATAAAATTTGTTTTTTTGAATGGATTTGAGTGGCATAGTAAATGTATTTCTTTGGTTTTAGCGATAAATAAAGGTGTTGCTTTTTCTATGTTCTCCTTTTTAGGAGAGTATTTAAAATATATTCAATTGGCTTTGATAGCGATTCTTTTTGCGTATTTTTTAAAAGATAGAGTAATTCAAACATATCCTATTGTTTCTGGTATTTTACTTGGAGCCGCTGTTTCTAATTTGTTGGATAGATTTATTAGAGGCGGGGTTGTAGATTATGTATATTGGCATTGTTTTTTTGATTTTGCGATATTTAATTTTGCCGATGTAATGATAGATTTGAGTATTGTTTTGTTTGCTTATTTTTATTTTTTTAAAAAAAATGTTAAAATTTCAATATAGGTCGCGTAGCTCAGTGGGAGAGCACTGCCCCGACACGGCAGGGGTCGCAGGTTCAAATCCTGCCGCGACCACCATTAAATTGACATTAATAAAAAAATAAGTTATTATTCACGTAAAAAAAGGAGATTGGCATAAGAAACTTGGATTTGAATTTTAAAACTTCATTTAATAGGGACTCACTTGATTAAACTTCATTTTTCAAAAAAATCAAAAGGAATTTTATGTGCGATGTTATTGGTTATAAAATAGGTGAAGATATTTTTGATCTTCAAACAATAAAAGCAAAAAATATAGATATTTCTAACGCTACTCCTATTTATTTTGATAATTCTCTTGAAGCTCTTGAAATAATTCGTCATTCTGCAGCTCATTTAATGGCTCAGGCTATTAAAGAACTTTATCCTGACGCTAAATTTTATGTAGGCCCTACTATTGAAAATGGATTTTATTATGATTTAAAAACGAATGAGCAAATTACGGAGAAAGATTTAAAAAATATTGAAAAAAAAATGAAATCTCTTGTAAAGAAAAAATTTGATATTACAAGATACGAAATAAGCAAATCGGAAGCGATTGAAAAATTTAAAGATGACGAATTAAAACAAGAAGTTTTAAAAATGATTGATTCGGATGTAGTGTCCATTTATAAGCAGGGAGATTTTGAAGATCTTTGTAGAGGACCTCATGTTCCAAATACAAAATATCTTCAAAATGTAAAACTTCAAAAAATATCTGGTGCTTATTTAGGAGGCGATTCTTCTAAAGAGATGTTAACGAGAATTTATGGAACCGCTTTTGCTACTAAAGAAGCTCTTCAAGAATATTTAAAAATGTTAGAAGAAGCTCAAAAAAGAGATCATAGAAAACTTGGAAACGAGCTTGAACTTTGGATGTTTGATGAAGAAATTGGGGCTGGTATGCCAATATGGCTTCCTAAAGGAGCGCTTCTTAGAGCTAATCTTGAGAAACTTCTTTTTTCCGCGCATATTAGAAGAAATTATGATCCAGTAAGAGGTCCTGAACTTTTAAGATCTCACATGTGGAAAATAAGTGGGCATTATTATAACTATAAAGAGAATATGTATTTTACAGAAATTGCTCATGACGATGAAAACAAACCTGCTGAAGAATATGGTATAAAACCAATGAACTGTTTATCTCACGTTAAAATTTTTGCTCATAAAACAAGAAGTTATAAAGAATTACCTCTTAGATTTTTTGAGTTTGGAACGGTTCATAGACATGAAAAAAGCGGAGTTCTTCATGGGCTTTTGAGAGTTAGAGAATTTACGCAAGATGATGCTCATATTTTTTGTAGACCTGATCAAATTGAAGATGAGGTTATAAATGTTTTAGATTTTGTTGATTCTATTATGAAAAAATTTGGATTTGAGTATGAGATGGAAATTTCGACAAGACCAGAAAAATCTATTGGAAGCGATGAAATTTGGGAGAGAGCAACTTCTTCTCTTAAAGGAGCTCTTGAAAGACTTGGTAAAAACTATGGGATAGATGAAGGCGGGGGAGCTTTTTATGGGCCTAAAATAGATATAAAAATTACCGATGCTATTGGCAGAAAGTGGCAATGTGGAACGATTCAGGTAGATTTTAATTTACCTGAAAGATTTAATATAACGTATGTTGATGAAAACAATGAAAGAAAACGCCCGGTAATGATTCATAGGGCGATAATTGGAAGTTTTGAAAGATTTATAGCTATTCTTACTGAACATTACGCTGGAGAGTTTCCGACTTTTATTGCGCCAATTAAGGCTATTTTCGTTCCAATTGGAGAAAAACATATAAAATATGCTGAAGAAATTCAAAAAGAATTGCTTGAATATGATTTAAAAACGGAAATTTTTAAAAGTAGTGATTCTCTTAATAAAAGAATTAGAAACGCTGAGAAGCAAAAGGTTGGATATGTAGTAATTATTGGGGATGAAGAGGTTGAGAATAATACGGTTGCCATTAGAGATAGAAGAAAAAGAGAACAATACAAAATGAAAAAAGGAGAGTTCGTGGAAATGATAAAAAAATTATGTGAGGTTAAACTATGAAGAAGCAGGAAAAAACGTTATTAAATGAAGAGATTTTAGATTTTACAGATAAAGTAAGATTTGTAGATACACAAGGAGAGCCTCAAATTATAGATTCTCATAAGGCTCTTGAAATTGCTTATAATAAAGGTCTTGATTTGGTGCTTGTAGCACCAAATGCAAATCCTCCCGTAGCAAAAGCAATGGATTATGGCAAATACAAATACGAACAAGAGAGAAAGAAAAAAGAAGCAAGAAAGAAACAAGCCAAAATTGAAGTAAAAGAGATTAAATTTACTTCAAAAATTCAGCAAAACGATATTGATTATAAAGTAAAACACGCAAGAGAGTTTTTAGAAAAAGGAAAACATGTTAAGCTTAGAGTGTTTTTAAGAGGAAGAGAATTGGCTACTCCTGAAAAAGGATTTGAAGTAATAAATAAAGTATGGGAGATGTTAAAAGATATAGCAGAAAAACAAAACGAGCCTAAACTTGAAGGAAATTATATAAATCTTCTTGTAACGCCTCCTAAGAAGAAAAAGAAGAAATAATACGGAAAATGTAAAATGCACTCTTATCGAGTGCATTTTGGCTAATGTTTTTTGCCTTAAAATAAAGTGTCAGATAATTTTTTTTTGTGATAAAGAAAAAAGAGGGGAAAAATTTATTTGTTGATATGGTGGATAGCTTTTTCTTTGAATTCTTTAAGTTTTTGTAACAATTCTTCAAATAAGCTACCTGTTTTATGATTAGCTTTAATTTCTTTTTCAATGTGTTTAATTGCTTCTTCAAGTTCTTTATAAGTAGTTTTGCTTGTACTTGTATATCCAAGTAATCTTGCAAGTTTAAGTTGTTTTTTAGCTTCTTCTAAATATTTTAAAGCTTGTTTTTTATCTTTTTTTACAATTTTACTTGCTTCAGTTACTAGCGCTTGAGCTTTTATTAATGGAATAGGAATGATAGTATCTATTTCTACTAAAGTAGAAAGAGCCATTGCCAATACGTCTTTTGCCTCTTTAATTTTTCCTTCGTTTAAATATTTGATTGCAAGATTAAGTGCTGCTGGGTATGTTGCAAGTGGAAGATTTATTGTTTTAATTACAATTTCATCTCTTAGAGCGTTTAATACTTGTCTTGCTTCAGGAAGTTTATTTTCCGCTACAAGTAATTTTGCGCTTGCTACCATTTTTGCAATATCTTCAATTTTCCCTTGAAATTCATACGCTTCTATTCTAATGTCTACTGGTAGAAGGTATGGTGGATTTGGAGAATTTAGAACTATTGCAAGCTCTCCTATTGCTTTTTTTAGTGCTTCTTTTGCTTTTTTAATTTTGTTACCATTTAAATAAATTAGCGCATCTTGAGTATATTGAATAGCTCTTATCGCTTCTTTAATAAGTTGTGTGCTTTGAGCTTTCTTTTCTGCGTTAATTACAGCATTATTACTTACTTTGTTTGTTTTTGCATCAGCTGCAAAGCTTGTGCTTACAAGAATACTTGCCAATGCTAAAGATGTTACTAATTTTTTCATAATACCCTCCTTAAAAATTTTTAGGTAGTATAATTATACAACTTTAGTAATGTTGTGTCAAGTTTTTTAAGTTGCATTCTTAAAATTTTAATAATCGTTTAAGGTTTTAAATGTGATATAATTATGCAAAAAAAGGTTTTTTATGCAAGAGAAAATAAGGAATTTTGCGATTATTGCGCATATTGATCATGGAAAGAGTACTCTTGCCGATAGATTGATAGAATTTTGCGGTGGAATTGATGAAAGAGAAAAAGAAGATCAACTTCTTGATACGATGGATATTGAAAAAGAAAGAGGAATTACAATAAAAGCTCAAAGCGTTAGACTTGAATATAAAGGGCATATTTTAAATCTTATAGATACGCCAGGACATGTGGATTTTTCGCATGAAGTTAGTAAATCTTTAAAAAGTAGCGAAGGAGCTTTGCTTGTAGTTGATGCAACTCAAGGAGTAGAAGCTCAAACATTAGCTAATGTTTATATGGCAATAGAAAATGATCTTGAGATAATACCAGTTATTAATAAAATTGATTTGCCATCTGCCGATCCTCAAAGAGTTGCTGAAGAAATTGAAATGACTATTGGAATTGACAAAAATGAAGCTATTTTTGTAAGTGCAAAAACAGGGGAGGGAATAGAAAAACTTCTTGATGCAATAATTGAGAGAATTCCTGCTCCAAAAGGAGATCCAAATGCTCCTACTAAAGCTTTGATTTATGATAGTTGGTTTGATAATTATTTAGGAGCCGTGTGTTTGGTTAGAGTGTTTGATGGATCTATTAAAAAGAACGAAGAAGCCCTTATTATGGGTACTGGAAAAAAACATAAGGTATTAGACCTTTATTATCCTCATCCTTTGAGAAAATTAAAAACGGATGAGATTAAAACGGGAGAAATTGGCGTAGTTGTAATGGGGCTTAAAAATGTAAGCGATATTAGAGTAGGAGATACCATTACAATGGCTAAAAATCCAGCAAGTGAGCCTGTTGAAGAGATGAAAGAAGCAAAAAGTTTTGTTTTTGCTGGAATTTATCCAATTGATACGGATAAATACGATGATTTAAGAGAAGCTCTTGAAAAACTTAAACTTAATGATGATTCCATTACTTTTGAACCAGAAACTTCTCAGGCTCTTGGTTTTGGTTTTAGAGTTGGATTTCTTGGAATGCTTCATATGGAAGTTATTAAAGAGAGATTGGAAAGAGAATTTGGAATAGAGCTTATAGCAACGGCTCCAAGCGTTACTTATAAAGTAAAATTAACCGATGGAAGCGAAATTGAAATATCTAATCCAAGCGAATTGCCGCCAGTAAATAAAATAGAAAAAATTTATGAGCCTTATGTGAAAGCTACTATTATTACTCCAAGTGAATTTGTCGGAAATTTAATTCAGTTTTTAAACGAAAAAAGGGGCGTTCAACTTAAGATGGAGTATTTAAGTCCAGAGAGAGTATTGCTTGAATATGAATTACCTTTAAATGAAATAGTTACCGATTTTTATGATAAATTAAAAACTCTTACCAAAGGTTATGCAAGTTTTGATTATGAAGAAGCTGGATATAAAGAGGGAGATTTAGTTAAAATGGATATAAGAGTTGCCGGAGAAGTAGTTGATGCTTTGAGTGTAATAGTTCCAAGAGATAAGGCAGAAAAAAGAGGAAGAGAACTTATTAAAGTTATGAAAGAACTTATTCCAAGGCAACTTTTTGAAGTGGCTCTTCAAGCAAGTATTGGAAATAAAATTATTGCAAGAGAAACCATTAAAGCTTTAAGAAAAGATGTTACGGCTAAATGTTATGGGGGAGATATTAGTAGGAAAAGAAAGTTGCTTGAAAAGCAAAAAAAAGGTAAAAAAAGAATGAAAGCGATTGGAAAAGTAAATATTCCTCAAGAAGCGTTTTTAAGTGTATTAAAGATTAACTGATGAATATTTTATATATTGCAGCTACTATAATCACTATTATAGGTCTTAAATTTCTTTCCCCTTTTTTAATCTATTTAATTCTTTCTATATTTTTAACCATTTTAATTTATCCCCTTGTGGCGTTTTTTGAAAAAAGAGGAATGCCGATTTTTGTAGGATATATATTTTCGGCTTTATTGGTTGTATTTATTTTCGGGGCTATGTTTATGGTTATAAATTCTTCTTTAAAAGAATTTTTACAAAACGCTTCTTTTTATCAGGATAAATTTTCAACAATTGTTAGGCAGATAAACGGATATTTGGAAAATTTTGATATGAAGATAGATTCTTCTATGTTAAACGCCGTTAATGTAGTGCCTTTAATAAAAACGTTTTTGGCAAAAGCCGGAAATTTAATAAAGGGTTTTTTGATTGTATTTATAGGGGTTTCGTTTATGATATTCGAATCTAAAAATTTCGGCAAAAAAATTTCTTTAATTGCCGAAAATAAAGATACATTAACGTTGTTTTTTAAAAATATCCAAAAATATTTTGTTATCAAAACCTTTACTTCAGCTTTGACAGGTTTACTCGTGGCGCTTATGCTTTTGTATTTTAAAGTGCCTTATGCGTGGCTTTTGGGGATAATGGCTTTTATATTCAATTTTATTCCCGTAGTCGGGTCTATTGTGGCTGCAATTCCAGGAATTTTAATTTCATTTGTTATTTATGATTTAAATGTTGCCGTTTATGTAACAATAGGGTATATAATTATAAATAATGTGGTTTCAAATATAATAGAACCAAAACTTATGGGAGATGGGCTTGATTTGTCTCCGGCAGTCGTGTTTTTTTCTCTTCTTTTATGGGGATGGGTTTTTGGCATTGTAGGGACATTTTTAGCTGTTCCTCTTACCATGACGCTCAAATTGGCTTTAATAAGTTATAAAAGAACAAAATGGATTGGAATGTTGCTTTCTAAGTAAAAAACTTTGCAAAAAAACGAAATGTGAGGTTTTAAAAAGGCTCTCACATTTTACTATACTGCTAAAGAGGAGGATCTTTCATATGTAAAAGTTTTAGGTATTTTATTTCCTCCTCTTGACGCTATACCTGATGTTATGCTGGTTATAGGGGTTATAGCGTTGGTACGATAGATGGTTGTAAAGAGCATAAAATAAAAACAAAATATTCTTACAATGTTTGGATTGTGAATAATGCAAAAATCCTATATATTCTATAAAGCCATTAGAAGGGATACGAAAATATTTATACTGCTACTTCTACAAATAAAAGATACCAAAAATTGATTAACAAGAAAATGAAGTTGTGCTATGAATAAACGCTTTGAAACCTTTACTAATTTTCTTGGCGCTGAAGACTAGAATATTTGAACTTATCGGATTTATAATGTGAAATAGAAAAACAGTGGCTAAAAAGCAAGAAGGGAAGGAAAATTCAAATTTATTTAAAGAAAGTACTAAAGAAAAAACTAAAGGAAAACAAAAGGAATTAGTGGTTAGAAAGTTTACTTTAAGCTCTAAATTTAAAAGAGTAGATTTTGAATCTGGAAAAAGTTTAATTCAATAGATATAGGGTTTTAAAAAAGAGCAATCTAAAAATATAACGGCTTTGTGCTTTTTTGTTATGTAGTTTTTGCTAAAAAATGCGAACGAAAGAGCTTAAAAACGATAACTACTTCTCGTTGTTAAGCACGCGATGAAAATGTTAAGATTTATACTTCATACGCTTGTAAGGTAAATATGAAAGCTATTGAATGTATTGTCTTTAATGCTTAAATTTGGGCGTCTTTTCGCACAAAACAGGGAAAAAAGTTATTGGAAAAGTGAATATTCATTACATTTTATTAACCGCCACAAGCGGGAGCTCCTCCTCTCCAATATTTTTTTTCTAATTCAAGAAATTTGTTTCTTTCTTCTTCATTCATAATTCTTTCTTTATATTCAAGCTCTAATCCAAAAGGTTTTATTGCATTTTCTACGCTTGATATTAACTGAGCTTTTATAGGAATGTTTGCAAATGGCCATACGAATGTAGCTAATACTTTATTGCCTTCTATATCTACATCTTGAAGTATTCCAAGAGTAGTTAACGAAGCATCAATAGCTGGATGTTTTACATTTTCTATTGCTTGAATTACTTTAAATAAATCGTTCATGCTATGCCTTTTTAACAAGGATTTTACCATAATTAATTATGAAGTTTTTGAGAATTTTTAGAAGTATTTTAATTTTTTCATTAAAAATTATAGCATTTAGTATTGAAGAAGTTTTTTAAGTGGCGGAGCCGACGGGACTCGAACCCGCGACCTCCGGCGTGACAGGCCGGCATTCTAACCAGCTAAACTACGGCTCCATGGTGGTCGGTGCAGGGCTCGAACCTGCGACCCCCAGCTTGTAAGGCTGGTGCTCTCCCAACTGAGCTAACCGACCAAGTTTATTATAAGTGTCAATGATGTTTATTGATTTTTGAAGTGGCGTCCCCAACGGGATTCGAACCCGTGTCGCCGCCGTGAAAGGGCGGTATCCTAGACCACTAGACGATGGGGACAAAGTGGTGACCCGTGCTGGATTCGAACCAGCGGCCCTCTGCTTAAAAGGCAGATGCTCTACCAGCTGAGCTAACGGGTCATTCACAACTTCCGTTGTGGTGATGAAATTATAATAAAAACGATTTAAAAAAGCAAGCTTTTTTTGCTTTTTTTTTACTTTTATCCATAAATTGATTGAATAATTTTAAATCCGCTACCTGCTAAAATAATACTGCCTATAACATTTAATAGTATATAGATAATACTTTCTGTTATTAACCCGTTTTTTAATAAAAAAAAGTTTTCTATTGCAAAAGTAGAGAAAGTAGTTAACGCTCCCATCATGCCTGTAGTTAGCATTGATTTTAAATAAGGATTTTGAAGAGCTTGATATTGAATAAGACCAATTAGTATTCCTAAAATAAAACTTCCTATTAAATTTACGCTTAAAGTTCCAAACGGAATATTGTGTTTTATATTTGAATTTACGATTCCATTTATATAAGCTCTAAGAATTGCTCCAATAAATCCTCCAATTCCAATGGCAAGATATGTATCAAATTTCATTTTTATACTCCTTGTCTAAAATTTTTTGCATGTTTTCTCTCATTTTTTCGTACCATCCTTCGTATGGGTAAAAGCTTTCGAGAAACACTACTTTTATTTGCTGTTTTTCGATTCTAAAAGGATTGGATTTAAATGCTTTTGGAAGATTGATTATTACAAATGGTTGAACTTTTAGGTTTAATTTTTCAACTATACCTTTTGGCCCGTTTTTAAAAGGTAAAAGTTTAGTGTAGTCTTTTTTATTTCTTGTTCCTTCTGGAAAAATTGCGACTTTATAGCCGTTTTCTACGTTTTTTTTAACTTCTTTTAAGATTTTAATAATCGCTCTTTTATCGTTTCTATTTGCAAGTATCATTCCCGTTTTTGTAACGAGATATTTAAAAATTGGCATTTTGGCAACTTCATCTTTTGCTACCCATATTATTTTTTCGTTTTTGTATACTGTTTCAATTAAAGGAGTATCTAAAGTGTGAGTATGGTTTCCCATAATTATATTTGCCGTTGGATCTATTGAGCCTTCTATTATTATTTCTTTAGCAATGAGATTAATTAAAACTTCGGAAGCTTTTTTTCTTAATTTTAATTCCCATTTTGGATTGATTGCAATTAATAACGATACTATTGCTAAATAACTAAATCCGTAAATAAATTTTAAAGAACTTATTATGCTATTTAATATCATCATTTTTCACCCATCCTATTTTATTTTGGTATTTTATTTTAATGTAATTTTTATTTTTTTGAAGGATTTTTACTTTTGTTGGAGTATTTACTATTTCGATTGTGGTAGATTGAGGGGTTGGCAAAATTTTAATTTGAGTATTTTTAGGCAAGATGATTTCTCCTTTTGGAATAAATTGATAAACAAGAGGTATGGATAAAATTATGGCTATAAAAAAAATCCATAACTTTTGATATATCAAAAAAATTAATAACACAAAAGCGATAGTAGTTAAAATAAGAATGTTTAAAGGAGTAAAAAAATTTTTGTTTTCTGGATTTATGTTTGTTTGAGTGCTTATCGTTTGTTGTTTTGTTTTGATTTCAATAAAAACTTTTTTAAAAGTTGAATGATTTAAATCAAAATAATAAAAATTTAATTTTTTCAAAAATTTAGGAACGATTAGAAAAATCGATGCTTCGTTTTGATTGATTATTTTTAGTTTTTGAGGGTAAGTTAAATTAAAATCTTTAATATTACAATTTTTACATTTGAGAGTAAAAAATAAAAGATTGTTTTTAGTATCGTAGTTTGAAGCTATTGGATTTACGATTTTAAGATTTGTCGCATAGACTTTACAAAAGTTATGCGGATATTCGTTTAGTTTTATTGGCTTTATTAATGCATTTAAATCTATTTCTTTAAAATAGTTGGTAGATATTAAAAATACTTTATGAGGTTTGTCGTTAGCTTTAAATTTTATTTTTAAAGAATAAAGATAAGGATTGATTTTTGTTAAATTTACTTCTGTATTTAAACCTACAGCGTTTAAGTTGATGGGATTTTGAAGAATTACTTTTGTTTTAAAATTAACTAATTGGTTGTAATAATAAGTTTTTTTTAAGTTATCGAATTTGATTATTTCGCTAAAAAGCAAAAGAGGCAAAAAAAATATAAATATAGATATTTTCATTTTAAAGCAATATTATTTTCGCTTTTAAATTTTTGGATGTAAGAGAGAAATTCTTTTCTTTTTTTACCATATAGAATAATTTTAGCTGAATTTTTAATTTTTAGAGGATTAATCCATCTTCCATATCTCATAACTCCAAAGTGAAGATGAGGACCGGTTGATAGACCCGAATTTCCTAAATATCCAATAACTTGACCTTGTTTTACCCATTTTCCAACATAAATTCCTTTTGGCCATCCGTGAAGATGAGCATATAAAGTAACATATCCGTTTTTGTGTTTTATTTTAATTGATTTGCCATATCCTTTAATCCATCCTTTAAAAATTATTTTTCCATCGGCTACCGAATGAATTGGGGTTCCTATTTTATTTACATAATCAATTCCATCGTGCATTCTCCATTTGTGTAGAATCGGATGAAATCTCATTCCAAAATAAGAAGAAATTCTTTTGTATTTCAAAGGAGCTGGTAGAAACATTCCTTTTAAGCTTCTTGCGTTTTCATCGTAATATCTTCCATCGTAAGGGTTTAAGAATGCGTTGTAAGTGTAATGTTTGTTTGAAATGGAAGCAAAAAGTACTTTTGCTTTTTTAATTTTTCCGTATGCGTAATATTCTTCGTATAAGATTTTTATTTTTGTATTTTTAGGTAGGGCTCTAAAATTGATTTTATCTTCGAAAATGTATATTATTTGAGAAGTTAAACTTTTTAGATGTGTTTTTTTATAAATATCGTAACTTAGATAGTGATTTATGTCTATTTCGACGTATTTTTTTTGAGTTTCGTATATTATGGGTACTATTTTTGTTATGTAAGAATTGTTTTGTTTAATAATTTGTAATTGAATTTTATCATTAAGAGGAATTAACGCTTGTTTAATTGAATTGTTATCTTTTAGTATAAAGATTGTTGAATGAATTGGAATTCTTCTAACCATTCTTTTTGTTTTTGGATCTAAATTATAATAAATGCTTAGGGGAAGCGAATTTTGTTTTAAGAAACTATAAAAGGTATCTTTATACCCCCATTCTTTTGTTTCTACTTTATAAGCAAAGGCAAAAGAAATAAATAATAAAAGAGTTAGAATTTTTTTCATGAAATAAAACCTTCAAGCATTTTTATTCCATCACTTCCACCTAAAATATCGCTCATTGCTCTTTCTGGATGAGGCATTAGACCAAATACGTTTTTTTCTTTGTTGCAAATTCCTGCGATTGCATCAATGCTTCCGTTTGGGTTTAAGTAGTGTCCGTTTTCGTCGCAATATTGAAGTAAAATTTGTTCATTGTCATACATTTCTTTTAAGGTTTCTTCATCGATTTTGTAATTTCCTTCTGCGTGAGCTATAGGAATATTGATAATATCGCCTTCGTTGAATTTTTGCAAAAATTTATTGTTGTTATTTATTACTTTAAGATGATGAAATTTTGAAATAAAATGAAGATTTTCATTTCTCGTCATAGCTCCTGGAAGTAGGTGAGATTCAAGTAATATTTGAAACCCATTACAAATTCCAAGCACAAAGCCGCCTTTTTTTGCGTATTCTTTAACGGCGTTCATTATAGGCGAAAATCTTGCAATAGCTCCGCTTCTTAAATAATCTCCGTAACTAAATCCGCCGGGAAGCACTATTAAATCGTATTTTTTGTGAAGATTTTTTTCATTATGCCAAATAAAGTCGGCTTTTGCTCCAATTCTTTCAAAAGCCCATTTCGTGTCTCTATCGCAGTTGGTTCCCGGAAATACCACAACTCCTACTCTCATTCTTTTACCTCAATTTCGTAATTTTCTATAACTGGATTTGCTAAAAGTTCTTTTGCCATTTCTTCCGCTTTTTTTATGGCTTCTTCTTTGTCTTTTGCGTTAATGTTTAATAAAATCTGTTTTCCTACTCTAACGTCTTCTACTTCTTTAAATCCCAAAGTATGAAGCGCATGAAGCACTGCTTTTCCTTGAGGATCAAGTACTCCCGCTTTTAGATGAACATTAACTGCTATTTTCATTTTGCTTCCTTTAATCTTTCTAATACTTCCGTATAAGCTTCTTTTATGTTACCAAGATTGAATCTAAATAAATCTTTATCCATTTTTTTGCCAGTTTTTTTATCCCAAAGTCTACAGCTATCAGGCGTAATTTCGTCTGCCAAAATTATGTTTCCGTCTTTATCTTTTCCAAATTCTATTTTAAAATCTACCAAAATAAGTCCTACTTTGTCGAAGAATTTTACTAAAAAGTCGTTAATTTTTCTACCATATTCTCTTAGTAAATCAAGTTCTTTTCTATCTTCTACCAAATTTAAAATCATAGCGTGATCGTCGTTAATTAAAGGGTCGTTTAATTCGTCGTTTTTATAATAAAACTCCACTATTGTAAATGGAAGCTTTTCTCCTTCTTTAAGTCCAAGTCTTTTGGCTAAACTTCCAGCTGCTATGTTTCTTACTACCACTTCTATAGGAATAATATCGACTTTTTTTACAAGTTGTTTAGTATCGTCTATTTTTTTAATTAAGTGAGTTGGAATTCCTTCTTTTTCTAAAGCCTCAAAAATTAAAGTAGTAATTGCGCAATTTAGCGCTCCTTTTCCTTGCTCTTTGCTAGCTTTTTCTCCGTTAAAAGCCGTTAGGGAATCTTTAAATTCGCAAATTACTTCGTCTGGATTGTCTGTCTTATAAATTTTTTTTGCTTTTCCTTCATAGAGTAATTCCATATTATCTCCTTAATTGATTTTCTATAATTAAAGCTTTTAAAATGTTTGCTCCTGTTAAAAGTTGTAAATCTCCGTTAATTTTTTTAATGTTTTTTTCTTCTTTTTTTGGGGTTTTGTTTTCTATTTTTTCAAGTTCAGCTTTTAAATGAGCTTTTAGATTAGCTTCTTTTATTTGAGTATCATTTTCGTTTATTTCTTTAATTTTAGCAGGATGTACGATTATATCCGGAGTTACTCCTTTTGCTTGAATAGTTCTTCCGCTTGGAAGATAATATCTTGCAACTGTTAAACGAATTGCTTCCTCTTTATTTACAGGCAATATGGCTTGAACGCTTCCTTTTCCAAAAGTTTTTTCTCCTACTATTACCGCTCTTTTATGATCTTGTAAACCTCCACTTACTATTTCGCTTGCGCTTGCGCTTCCTCCATTTACTAACACTACGATAGGAAGGTGCTTATAAGTTCCAAAAGAATGAGCATAAAAAGTTTGATTTTCTTGAGGAACTCTTCCTTTTTGAGATACGAGAACGCCTTTATCGATAAATAAGTCAAGAGTGCCTACTGCTTGATTTAAAAGACCACCTGGATTGTCTCTAAGATCTATAATTATTCCTTTTTTACCTTCTTTTTTAAGGTTTTTTAAAATTTTTTTAAGATTTGATACTACGTTTTTATCAAAGCTGCTTATTCTTATATATTTAATGTTTGGATAACCTTCTAAATTTTTTGCTTTTACGGATTTTATTTTAATGATTGCTCTTGTTATGGTTACTTTAAATGGTTTTTGACCTTTTCTAACTATTGTTAATGTGATTTTGGTTCCTGGTTTTCCTCTCATTAAATTTACTGCTTCATCAAGAGTCATGTCGATTGTTGCTTTATCGTTAATTTTTAAAATTATGTCTCCAGCTTTTAATCCGGCTTTATAAGCTGGAGTGTCGTCTATTGGAGAGATTATGGTTAATACGCCGTTTCTCATTCCAACTACTATTCCAAGCCCTCCAAATTCTCCAGAAGTTTGTATTTTTAATTCTTTGTAGGCTTTTTTGTCAAGATAACTTGAATGGGCGTCAAGATTTGGAAGAAGTCCTTTTAGGGCTTTGTTTATAATGGTAGAAGTATTGATTTCGTCTACATAGTAAGCTTCAATCATATTAACAACTTTTACAAATTTTTTATATGCTTCAAGTCGTGTTTGTTGAGTTTCTTTGGCAAATAAAGTAAGCGAAAATAATAGGAGTAAGACAATTTTTTTCATAAATTCTCCCTTTTTTTGAAATTCTATTTTAATTTGTCTTAAAAATCAAGAAATTAGGTATAATTGGAAGAATTTAATCCTTTTTTAATTTAAAATATAAAAAATGGGTTCAAAAACCTTGACATAATTACACTAAACTTGTTAAAATTACATCAACTAAAACTTTTAAGGAGGAGAATTATGGAAAAATTATTCGAAAAATTAACAAATCAAATGATGGAAGCGATTGAATCAGGACTTTCTCTTGCTCTTCACAATAAAAACCCTGAAGTTCATCCACTTCATGTATTATGGGGGCTTTTGACAAATACTAATTCTGTGCTTAATCAAGCTCTTAATAAAATGGGGGTTGATAAAGTTGCTATTGAGCTTGAGGTGAAGTCTGCGGTAGATAGACTTCCAAAAGTAGATCAAATTACAAAAGAATCAATTAGAATTGGAAGAGAGCTTATAGATTCTTTACATAAAGCAGAAGCTCTTGCTACAAAACTTGGAGATAAATATATTGCGGTAGATACTTGGCTTATAGCAAATCTTGATAGATTTAAAGATGTTCTTGGAAAATATGTAGATTTAATGGAGCTTAAAAAAACTCTTGAAGCAATAAGAGGAGATAAAAAAATCGAATCTAAAAGTGCAGATGAAAATCTTGATGCTCTTAACAAATACGGAATTGATTTGACAGAAAAAGCAAGAAAAGGTGAGCTTGATCCTGTTATTGGAAGAGACGAAGAAATTAATAGAATGACTCAAATTTTGATTAGAAAAACTAAAAACAATCCAATTTTACTTGGTGAGCCTGGTGTTGGTAAAACGGCTCTTGTTGAAGGACTTGCTCAAAGAATTGTAAAAAAAGAAGTACCAACAAGTTTACAAAACAAAAAAATCGTTGCGCTTGATATGACAGCTTTAATTGCTGGTGCAAAATATAGAGGAGAATTTGAAGATAGGCTTAAAGCTGTTGTAGATGAAGTAAAACAAAATCCTAATATTATTTTATTTATTGATGAAATTCATACAATCGTTGGAGCTGGTGCAAGCGAAGGAAGTATGGATGCAGCAAACATATTAAAACCAGCGCTTGCAAGAGGCGAATTAAGAACTATAGGTGCTACGACTTTGAAAGAATATAGAAAATATTTTGAAAAAGACGCAGCGCTTCAAAGAAGATTTCAACCTGTAAAAGTTGAAGAACCGAGCGTAAATGAAGCAATAAGAATTTTAAGAGGACTTAAAGAAAGACTTGAAGCTCATCATAAGGTAAAAATTTTAGACGAAGCTTTAGTAGCGGCGGCTAAACTTACTGATAGATACATAACAGATAGATTCTTACCAGATAAAGCGATTGACGCAATTGACGAGGCGGCGGCTGAAATTAGAATGCAAATTGAATCAGAGCCATTTGAACTTGCAAAAATTAAAAGAGAAATAGAACAACTTATGGTTGAAAAACAAGCAATTGAAATGGAAGGTGCTAAAACCGAAAAAGCTAAAAAAAGATTAGAAGAAATTGAAAAACAACTTGCTGATTTAGAAGAGAAAAAAAGACAGCTTGAAGCAAGATATGAAGAAGAAAAAAGAATCTTAAAAGAGATTGCTCAAATTAAAGAAGAAATTGAAAAACTTAAAAACGAAGCAGAAATTGCAAAAAGAGAAGGCGATTTTCATAAAGCGGCTGAAATTGAATACGGTAAGATTGTAGAACTTAGAAAAAAACTTGAAGAACTTGAGAAAAAATGGGAAGAAATGAGTAAAGAAGGAACGCTTCTTAAAAACGCGGTTGATGAAGAAGCGGTTGCGAATGTTGTAAGTAAATGGACTGGAATACCTGTAAGTAAAATGCTAAAAAGCGAACTTGAGAAAATTTTGCATATTGAAGATGAACTTAGAAAATGGGTAGTAGGACAAGATGAAGCTATTAAAGCGGTAGCTCGTGCAATTAAGAGAAATAAAGCTGGACTTGGGGATCCAAACAGACCGATTGGAAGTTTTATGTTTCTTGGACCAACTGGAGTTGGTAAAACTGAAACAGCAAAAACATTGGCAAGATTCTTGTTTGATGATGAAAAAGCTTTAATTAGATTTGATATGTCAGAATATATGGATAAAATAAGCGTATCTAAACTTATTGGTGCTGCGCCTGGATATGTTGGATATGAAGAAGGCGGACAACTTACAGAAGCCGTTAGAAGAAAACCATACAGCGTAATTTTATTTGATGAGATTGAAAAAGCTCATCCAGATGTATTTAACATTTTATTACAAGTACTTGATGATGGAAGACTTACGGATAATAAAGGTGTAACAGTAGATTTTAAAAACACAATTATTATCTTAACAAGTAATATCGCAAGCGATATTATTATGGAGATTAAAGATCCAGAAGCAAGAAAAGAAGCAGTCTGGGCGGAACTTAAAAGAAGAATGAAGCCTGAATTTTTAAATAGACTTGATGAAGTGGTAGTATTTAATCCACTTGGTAAAGAACAAGTTAAACAAATTGTTGATATCTTGCTTAGAAAAATTAAACAAAGACTTGAAGAGAGAGATATTGAACTTGAACTTACAGACAAAGCAAAAGACTTTATTGCTGAAGTTGGATTTGACCCAATCTTTGGTGCAAGACCTTTAAAAAGAGCATTGGCTGAGGTTGTAGAAGATAAATTAGCTGAACTTATCTTAGAAGGAAAAGTTAAAGAAGGCGATAAAGTAGAATTTGACGTAGATGAAAATCACGTTATCGTTAGAGTTAACGGAAAAGAGGTAGCAAAAGATCCTAAATAATTCCTCTTTTTTCTTCTTTTTTCTCCAAAATTCTTTTAATTTTTATTAAATTTTTGTTAAAATTCTGTCATAAGTGTCTTTTTAATTAGAGATGGTTGATTGATGAACTATAATTCGTTATAATTTTTCAAAAAGGTTTTTTATGTGGTTTTTTGGCTTACACTTATTAAGTGTTGTTAGTTGGGTTTTGTTTTTGTTGCTTTTAATTAAAGCCGTTCAAAACGATACCAAAGATAAAGTAGTTTTTGCGTTTTTATCGTTGTTTTTTATGGTATTGGTGCTTTATTTTGGAGTAAAATTAATGTTTTTAAATCCAAGTGTTGCCAAAAACGGCAATTGGCTCCATGTAAAGCTTAGCTTTGATATTTTAATGATGCTTTTAAATGTTTATCTTGTTTTTGCCGTTTTTAAGAAAAAATTGTTATCTTCTAAATTTTTGGAAATTATTTTTTGGGTGAGTTATGTAATTTTTATGATTATGATTTATTTAACGATGTTTAGACCTTTTTAAGGAGAGAAAATGGTAGATCAGAAAAGAATAGAAGAGAAATTAAAAGCTGGTAAAAGGCTTTCAAAGCTTGATGCTCCAAAAGAGATAAAAAATGTTGAAAAAGTAATGAGCGATAATGATTTTATCGTAAGTAAGACCGATCCAAAAGGATATATTACTTATTGTAACAGAATTTTCGTGGAAATGGCTGGATGGAGTAGAAGAGAGCTTATTGGAGCAAATCATAACATTATTCGTCATCCTCATATGCCAAAAATTGCGTTTAAACTTCTTTGGGATTTGATTCAAAATAAACAAGAGTTTTTCGGTTTTGTAAAAAATTTAAGAAAAGATGGAGGATTTTATTGGGTTTTTGCTTATATTACGCCTGATTTGGATTTAAATGGTAATATCGTTGGATATACTTCTTTTAGGAAAAAACCAAGCAGAAAAGGAATTGAAACGCTTGAGCCTATATATCTTGAACTTGTTGAGCTTGAAAAAACCGGAGGTATGGAGGCAAGTTACGAAAGGCTTAAAGAAATTCTCGGTGCTACGGATGAAAATTTAGTAAGAAAATATAACGAATTAGTTTTTAATCTTCAAAAAGAAGGGTGAGAGATGAGTAAAGAAAAATTGGAGTTATTTGTAAAAATAGCGGCAAGTATAGTAGCTTTAGCGGGTATTGTTTTGAGTGTTATGAATGCTCAATATTTGTATGGGGCATTGTTTTTAATACTTTTAATAGTTCCTTGGTTGAAGTTTAAAAAAGAAGAGAAAAAAGATGCATTAGATAAAATTAACGATGTAGTTCACAAACTTTACAAAGGGGAAATTCATCACAGAGTTATTCTTGACGATGATAAAACAAAAGAAGAGCAGATTGGTTGGAATATAAACGAAGCTTTAGATCAAATTGAAGATTTGCTAAGAGAGGCTCAGAATACGATTGTTGCAGTAAGCAATGGAGAAGATTATAGATATATTTTGCCAAGCGGTCTTCATGGAGAGTTTAGAAATGTAGCTGAAGAATTTCAAAAGGCGGCGGAATCTATTAAAATAGCTAAAAAGGTTGAGTTAATTGCAAATCTTGGAAAGAGATTTGTAGAGATAGATGGAGGAGTTCCAGCTAATCTTCAAAGAGTAGGAAATGAAATTTTTAAAATAGACGAATCTTTTAAAGAAATTGCTACTAAAGTTAAAAAAACTTCGGATAATGCAAATGAAACTTATCAAATCATGCAAGAGACAAGAGCCGATTTTGATGAATTGTCTCAAAAAGTAAGCGAAACTTCTCAAGAAATAGAGCATATGGCAAGTCATATTAGTTCTATTTCTGATATAATAGAACTTATTAGAGATATTGCAGATCAAACGAATTTACTTGCTTTAAATGCTGCGATTGAAGCGGCAAGAGCTGGGGAACATGGAAGAGGATTTGCTGTTGTTGCAGATAACATTAGAGAACTTGCTGAAAAAACTCAAAAAGCTACGAATGAAATTGCAATTACCATTCAAACTCTTCAACAACAATTTATGATGGTAAGTGAAAATACTGAGAAAGTAGTCGATATTTCAAATAAATCTTATCAAACAATCGAAAGCTTTGAGAGACTTTTAAATGATTTACAGAAAAATTTAAACGACGTTACAATGATTTCAAATATTAATACGCTAAAATTAATTTTTATTACTTTTAAAATTGCGCATATTGTCTACAAATCAAATGTTTATTCTTCAGTTACGAGAGAACATGTGGAAGATGAGCTTTTAGAAAAAACAGCCGAAAATTGTTTGCTTGGCAAATGGATGGAAATTGAAGGTATTAAAGAAATATTGGTTAAACTTGGAATTTATAAGAAGATGAAAGAATATCATAAAAAAGTTCACGAAATTGGACAAGAAGTACTTATTAGAGTAAAAGAAGAGGGAGTTACAAGAGATAATCAAAATTGGTATTATGAAAAATTAAAAGAGCTTGAGAAATATGCTAACTTATTGTTTGAGACTTTTAACGTATTTCTTGAAGAAGTTTCTAAATCACCAGAATTGTTACAAAGAGTATTAAGCGAAAGTAAACAATTAACGAATAATTAAGGAGAGATATGTTAAGATTTGCCCCTTCTCCTACGGGAGATATGCATGTTGGAAATTTAAGAGTTGCTATTTTTAATTATATAGTTTCAAGGCAAAGAGGAGAAAAGTTTTTAATTAGAATTGAAGATACAGATAAAGAAAGAAACATTGAAGGAAAAGATAAAGAAATTTTAGATATTTTAAATCTTTTTGGAATAAAATACGATCAAGTCGTTTATCAATCAAGTAATTTTCATATTCATCAGCAGATGGCAAAAAAATTATTAGAAGAAAAGAAAGCGTTTGTTTGTTTTTGCGATGAGGAAGAACTTAAATTTCAAAGAGAAAAAGCGAAAATAGAAAAAAGGCCTTATAGATATTCCGGAAAATGCGAAAATTTAACTAAAAGTGAAATTGAAAAATTAATGGCTAAAAAAAAGCCGTATGTAGTTAGGCTTAGGAAACCAAGCGAAAATATTAGGTTTAAAGACGAAATTAAAGGAGAGTTTGATTTTTCTCCTTTTGAGGTAGATTCTTTTGTAATTTTAAGAAGCGATTTTACTCCTACTTACAATTTTGCTTGTGCGATTGATGATATGCTTTATGATATAAGTTTGGTAATTAGAGGAGAAGATCATTTAAGCAATACTCCAAAACAAATTCATGTTAGAAACGCCTTAGGATATAATAAAGAAATAAAATACGCTCATCTTCCTATTATTTTAAACGAAGAAGGTAAAAAACTCTCAAAAAGAGAAAATCATGCATCCGTTAAATGGCTTTTAGAAGAAGGTTTTTTGCCAGATGCCATAGCTAATTATTTAATTTTACTTGGAAATTCTTTTGAAAAAGAAGTTTTTACAATAGATGAAGCAATTGAGTTTTTTGATTTGAATAAAATTTCAAAAGCTCCTGCTAAATTTGATTTGGAAAAACTTAAGTTTTTAAATAAAGAGCATTTAAAAAGAATTCAAAATATCTCAAGTCTTCTTGGATATAATAAAATGTATGAGGATTTGCTAAAAATTTTTAGAGATGAGAGTGTAACTTTAAAAGAGATAAAGGAAAAATTTGATAAAGTTTTTAAAAAAGCCGAGGATAACGAATTTAAAGAAGAGAGAGAAATTTTAAAAAAAGAAATTTTAGAAAAAGAACTTGAAGAAAATTATGATGAATTTAAAAAAAGAATTATGAAAAATACTGGTTTAAAAGGTAAAAAATTATTTATGCCTCTTAGAGAACTTTTTATCAATCAAAAGCATGGAGCCGAAATTAAAGATTTGTATAAAGCAATGAAGCCTTATTTAAAAGAAGTAATTAAGAAAAGATAAAGGATTTTAATGAATGCGTTGATTGTTAGTATTTTACAATTTATTAATTTAATAATTGAACTTTATGTATGGGTTGTGATTATAGCGGCTTTGATTACTTGGGTTCAGCCCAATCCTTATAATCCTATTGTAAGATTTTTATATTCAGTAACTGAACCTATTTATGCTTTTATTAGAAGGTATATTCCTACTACTTTTGGAGGATTTGACATTGCTCCTATTATTTTAATCTTGGTTTTAAAGTTTATTCAAATTTTGATTAATAATATTATTATTTCCTTATATTAATGAAAAAGCTACTTCTTTTTTTGCCTCTTTTATTGTTTGCTGAGCTTAATTTATCTTCTCTTCTTGTAAAGCCAAAAAGTTATGTAAGGGATTTTTATTTAACTGAATTTATGAGAGAGACTAATAGTTCTTCTTTGGCGTTTAAGGCATATAACGCTCTTTATAAAAAGAAAATGAAACATCTTAAGATTTTATCTAAATTTAATTTTTTTAAAGATGCGTATGTGTGTATTAATCCGAGTATTAAAGATATTAGAAAAATAGATATTTCCTGTGTTTTGGATAATGGGCTTTGGCTTAGAAGCATTGCTAGATTAAGTAAGAAAGATTTAAAATATCTTTATGGTAATTTACCAGAGGGTAAAGAAAGAAAAGCGGTTTTTGCTTTTTTAAATAACGATTTTTCTAATGTATTTAAAGATAGGGATTTAGGTTATTATTTTGTAATTAATTATCCTTCAAAAAAAATAGATCAAATAGTAAATAATTTTTCGATTTTTGAAGGAAAGTATTTTTATTTTTTTGTAAAAAATATTGTGTTAAATGATTTGCCTTTATTATCAATTTCTCTTTCTAAACTCAATTATAAAAGATTTAACGATAAAATTAAGTGGTGGCTTTTTTTAAATGAAATGAAATTAAATCGTTCTAAAAAAGCTTTTGAAATTTTAAAAAGTATCAGATATAAAACTTCAAAAGAGTATTTTTGGCTGTGGAAATTGAGCAAAAAAAGAAAATATTTGGATAAATTACTAAATAACAAAAGAATAAATTTTTATACGCTATATGCGCATGAAG
>JAMORJ010000025.1 GCA_027063595.1 Nautiliaceae bacterium
ATAAAGCTCATGTGGAGGGTTAATCCTCCTTTTTTTATTAATAAATAAGTGACAGACTCTTATATGGAATAAAAAAAAGAGGGAAATTATTTGTTTTTCCCTCTTACGTATCCTTCTATAATAAATCTTAAGGCGTTTAATTTAATAAATCCTTCGGCATCTTTTTGATTGTATACACTATCTTCTTCAAAAGTTGCAAATTCTGGACTAAATAGAGATTTTGGAGATTTTCTACCAACTACGTAAACGTTTCCTTTGTATAATTTAAGTCTAACTGTTCCTTCTACGTTTTCTTGAGTTTTGTTGATTAATTCTTGAAGAGCTTTTCTTTCTGGGGCAAACCAAAATCCGTTGTAAATAAGTTCGGCGTATTTTGGCATTAATTCGTCTTTTAAATGAGCTTCTCCTTTATCAAGAGTAATTGATTCTATTGCTCTATGAGCTTTTAATAAAATTGTTCCTCCCGGAGTTTCATAGCATCCTCTACTTTTCATTCCTACAAATCTATTTTCTACTATGTCAATTCTTCCAATGCCGTGTTTTTTACCATATTCGTTTAATTTTTCTAGTAACTTAGCTGGAGAGAGTTTTTCTCCGTTAATTGCAACGGGATCTCCTTTTTTAAATTCGATTTCGATATATTCAGGCTTATCTGGTGCTTTTTCTGGACTTACGGTCCATCTCCACATATCTTCTTCAGGTTCTGCCCAAGGGTCTTCTAAAATTCCTCCTTCATAGGAAATATGAAGTAAATTTGCATCCATTGAATAAGGAGATTTTTTACCGTGTTTTTCGATTGGAATTCCATGTTTTTCGGCATATTTTAGAAGTTTTTCGCGAGAGTTTAAATCCCACTCTCTCCAAGGAGCTATTACTTTTATGTCAGGTTTTAAAGCATAATATGCTAATTCAAATCTTACTTGATCATTACCTTTTCCAGTAGCACCATGGGCTACGGCTTTGGCTCCAACAAGTTTTGCTATTTCAATTTGTCTTTTTGCAATTAAAGGTCTTGCAATTGAAGTTCCAAGTAGATATTCTCCTTCGTATATTGCGTTTGCTCTAAACATTGGGAATACATAATCTCTTACAAATTCTTCTTTTAAATCTTCAATGAAAATGTTTTCTGGTTTAACTCCAAGTTTTAGGGCTTTTTCTCTTGCCGCTTCTACTTCTTCTCCTTGTCCTATATCGGCTGTAAAAGTTATAACTTCTGCGTTGTATTTGTCTTGAAGCCATTTTAAAATAACGCTTGTATCAAGTCCGCCACTATAAGCCAATACTACTTTCATTTGAATCCTTTTTTTATGAAATTATACTAACATTTGGTATAATTTGCTAAAAACGAAAGGATAACTTGGATAATTTTAGTAGATGGTGTAAAATAAAAAGAAATTTAACTCAAAGAAAGGCTCCAAATTTTAACGAACGAGATGTATTTATGTGTTACCTTGGGAAAAATATAGGTCATGAAGAAAGCGGTGATGAAAGGGGAGAAAAACCTGAATTTTTAAGAGCGGTGTTGGTGCTTAAAAAATTTAATAACGATTATTTTTTAGGACTTCCTTTAACTCGTAAAAATCGAGAAGGAAAATTTTATTATACGTTTGATTTCCAGGGAGAAAAATCTACCGTTCTTCTTTCTCAAATAAGAGGTCTTGATTCAAAAAGACTTAAATATAGAATGGGAAGGGTTAGTAGAAGCGAATTTAGGAAAATTAAATCAAAGCTTGGAACTTTAATTGGTTTTACCCCATAAAGGGGAGCGCCTTGGGGCGATTGTTTATAATTATACCATAAAGGATTGTGGTGAGAGTAGATAAATTTTTAAATAGCGTAAATATTGTAAAAAGAAGATCAATTGCCGATGAGATGTGTAAAGAGGGAGTTGTTTTTATAAACGAGAAAAAAGCAAAACCTTCTAAAAATGTTAAAATAGGGGATATAATAGAGATTCACTATTTAAATGGAGTTAAAAAATATGAAGTTTTAAAAATTCCAGAGACTAAAACCATTCCAAAAAGTAAAAAAAGCGAATATGTAAAGGAGCTTAAATGAGATGGTCGAAGTTTTTTGCGTATACTTTAAAAGAAGCGCCAAAAGATGCGGTTGTTGCAAGTCATAAATATTTAATTAGAGGAGGATATATAAAACAAGTTGCAGCTGGAATTTATAATTTTTTGCCTCTTGGGAAAATGGTACTTGACAATATAAGAGCAATTATCAAAGAAGAAATGGATAAAGCTGGAGCTCAAGAAGTAATGCTAAGTTTTGTTACTCCTTATGAACTTTGGGAAGAAACTGGTAGAGCTAAAAAATATGGAGATGAACTTTTAAGAATTGAAGATAGAAAAAAACAAAAATTTGTATTATCTCCTACTAATGAAGAGAGCGTAGTGGATTTGGTAAGAGGGGTTGTTAAAAGTTATAAGCAACTTCCTATAAATTTATATCAGATTAATTTGAAATTTAGAGATGAGGCAAGACCAAGATTTGGATTGCTTAGAGGTAGAGAATTTATTATGAAAGATGCTTATTCTTTTCACGCAACGAGAGACGATTTAGATAGAGAATTTAACCTTATGGAAGAGACTTATAAAAAAATCTTTGAAAGAATGGGATTAAAGTTTAGAGTAGTAGAAGCCGATAGTGGAGCAATTGGAGGTAGCGGTAGTAAAGAATTTATGGTATTAGCCGATACGGGGGAAGACGATATTGTGGTATGTAGTGAATGTGATTATGCTGCCAACGTTGAAGTAGCAACCAGAAAACATGTACAAAAAGAAAATCCTATAAAAACTGAAGAAATCGAAGAAGTTTATACTCCAAATAAAAAAAGCATTGAAGAAGTTTGTGAATTTTTAGGAATCGATCCTTATTTTAGTGTTAAAGCAGTTGCTAAAAAAGCTGTATATGAAAATGGAAAAGAAGAAATAGTCGTCTTTTTTGTAAGAGGAGTTGATTCTCTTGAGGAAACAAAAGCAAAAAATGCTATTGGAGCTTTGGATTTAATGGATGTAAGCGAAGAAGAATTGGAAAAAGTTGGATTGGTTCCTGGATTTATTGGACCTTTTGGACTACCAAGCAATATTAAATATGTTATTGATGATGATTTGAGAATGGCGCAAGAACTTGTGTGCGGTGCTAATAAAAAAGATTATCATATAAAAGGAGCGAATTTACTTGATGCCAATTTGCTTGGAAATTTAACTATCTATAGAGATATTGCTGCCGTTAAAGAAGGAGATTTGTGTCCTAAATGCGGAAAACCTTTAAAAATTACTAAAGGAATTGAGGTAGGGCATATTTTTAAGCTTGGAACCGTTTATAGTGAACCAATGAATGCTACTTTTCTTGACGAAAACGGAAAAGCAAAACCATTTATTATGGGATGTTATGGTATAGGAGTGAGTCGTCTTATAGCTTCGGCAGTTGAGCAAAATCATGATGAAAAGGGAATTATTTGGCCAAAAGAGATAGCTCCGTTTAAAGTAGATATTATTGTTGGAGATGTAAAAAAAGAGGAGCAGTTAGCTTTTGCGGAAGTTTTATATGAAAAATTAACAAATGCGGGAGTAAAAACAATACTTGATGATAGAAATGAAAGGTTTGGTCCAAAAATTGCCGATTTTGAGCTTGTGGGATTTCCTGTGTGTGTGATTGTAGGAAAAAAACTTAAAGATGGAAAAGTTGAAGTAAGAGATAGAAAAACGGGAGAGAAATTTGAAGTTGATAAAGATGTGGTATTTGAGAAAGTAATGGAGCTTGTTAATCGCTAAAAAATCTATCGATTTTTTAGCGCTAGTTAATAATGAAGAAACTTTAAAAGTAGTTTTAGTTTAAAAAAAAGTAAGTGAGTTAAAATGGTTGGAATTTATTTTTTAGTGTATTTGTTTTTTGAAATTCTTTTTTCTTATGAATTTGCAAGAGTTTTTACTCCATTTGGATTATTTTTGGAAATTATATTTAGTGCCATGGTTGGAATTTATGTTATAAAAAATCTTCATTTTTCTTTTTTCGATGGCTTTCAGAAGGTTTTAAGAAGAGAAATTAGTGAGGAAGAGTTTGTAACAGCAGAATTTTTTAAGTTAATTGGGGCATTTTTGCTTATAATTCCCGGAATTTTTAGTGATATTTTTGGAATTTTATTTTTATTTGAGCCTTTTGGTAGATGGTTTGGAAAGAAATTTTTTAAAAATACTACCGTATATAAAAAGTCTCCAATAGATGATGATATAATTGATGTGGAAATTGTTGAAATTATAGAAGAAAAAAAGCCTTAAAAGGCTTAAAGTTTTTTAGCGATGTCGTTAATTGCTCTATATGCGTGATTAAATGCAAGAGCAATACTTCCTTGGCTTGTTACTACATCGCCTATAGTATATAATCCTTCAATGTTTGTTTCCATTGTTTCTTCGTTGTAAATAGGTTCGCCCCATTCGTTTAATTCAATGTTGCAGTTTTTAAGAAAATCTACAGGGCTAGTTCCACCAAGAGCGTATATTACTCTATCAAAAACATCCGTAGTGCCATCTTTATAAAATACTTTTACTCTTGGAGGCGTTACATCATCGTTTTCTACAGGTTCAACTTTTTCAATATCTACTCCAAGTTTAGATTTGATTTTTCCTTCTTTAAAATATCTTTCTACTATTTCTTTGTTTGTTGGGTTCATTCTTACAATTTCTGGTCTTCTGTAGTTAAGTGTTACATCGCATCCTATATTCATATCTACAAGTCCATAAGCGTATTCTCCAGCAGTATCTCCTCCACCTACTACAAGAACTTTTTCTCCCGGTTTAACTTTGTCTAGATTGAAATTTAATCTTGGTTTGATTTTTGCAGGAAATTTATAAGAAGGTTTGTTTGGTTTACCCATTCTTCCAATTGCAATAATTACTTTTTTAGCTTGAATTATTCCAAGTTCGTGGTCTGAACCTATTTCAAAAATTCCTTCGTTATTTTTCTTTACGCCATATACATGATGATTGTATTTAAATTTATTCTCTACTCCGGCATCTTTTATTTTTTTGTCCATTTGTTCTAAAAATTCTTCTTTAGAGCATTCTTCAAAAGTTACATTTCCTTCAAATTCAAATTTTTTACCTTGCCAATCTTTATCTACTCTTTTACCAGGTTTGTAAAATTTTCTAATCATATCGGAATGATTGTCCGCTTTTTCAAGAACTATTATTTTATCAAGTCCTTTTAATTTAGCTTCGATTGCACTTGCTATTCCTCCAGGACCTGCTCCAATTATTGCAATGTCAAAAACTTTATCAAATGACATAAACTCTCCTTTTTTTCTTGAATTATAGCATTAAAGGAATTTAACTTGTTACGCTCAGTAAAAAGTTATTTTAAGTTTTGTTAAGAATAGTAACAAATTTGATATAATTTTTGAAAAAAAGGATAGGCATGGAAGAAATTTTAAAAAGTGTAAAAGAAGCAAGTAGGGTTATAGCAAATTTAAAAGGAGAGGTTAAAAGAAAAGTATTAAACGAAATGGCCGATAGGATAGAAAAATATCAAGATAACATTATTGAGGCTAACAAAAAAGATCTTGAATATGCAAAAAACGAAAATCTCTCAAGTGCTCTTATAGATAGGCTTTTATTAAATGAAAAAAGAATTAAAGATATGGCAAATTCTCTTAGAGACATAGCAAAATTAAAAGATCCTGTAGGAAGGATAGTAGATGGATGGAAAATTGATAATGGGCTTGAGATTCAAAAAGTAAAAATTCCAATTGGAGTTATTGGCATAATTTACGAATCTCGTCCAAATGTAACGAGTGATGCGGCTGGGCTTTGTTTTATGAGTGGAAATGCTTGTATTCTTAAAGGTGGAAAAGAAGCTTTTAATTCAAATGCAGTAATTGTTGAAATTTTAAGATATGTGCTTGAGAAAAATAAACTTCCAGTAGATGCCATTTCTCTTCTTCCCGATTATAGTAGAAAAGGAGTTGAGTGGCTTATTAAGCAAGATAAATATGTAGATTTAATTATTCCAAGAGGAGGAGAAAATTTAATTAAATTTGTTAGCGAAAATTCTAAAGTTCCTGTAGTTAAGCATGATAAAGGACTTTGTCATGTTTATATTCATAAAGATGCCGATTTAGAAAAAGGAGCAAAAATCGCACTAAATGCAAAAGTGCAAAGACCTGGGGTTTGTAACGCAATGGAAACTTTGCTTGTAGATAGAGCCGTAGCCGGTAAATTTTTACCTAAAATTAAGGAAATGATGGAAAAAGAAGGCGTTGAACTTAGAGGATGTGATATTACGCTTGAGTATATAGATATAAAACCTGCAACCGAAGAAGATTGGCATACCGAATATTTAGATAAGATTTTGTCTATAAAGGTAGTGGATAATCTTGATGATGCGATTTCTCATATTGAAACTTATGGTTCTGGGCATTCGGATAGTATTGTTACTGAAAATTTAAAAGCGGCAGAAGAGTTTTTAAATAGAGTAGATAGCGCTTGTGTTTATTTAAATGCATCTACAAGATTTACTGATGGAGGAGTATTTGGATTTGGAGCTGAGGTTGGAATTTCTACAAATAAACTTCATGCAAGAGGTCCTATGGGAATTGATGATTTAACGACTTATAAGTATAAGATTATCGGCGATGGACAAATTAGAGAATAAAAGGGTATAGATGATAGGTATTGATTTGGGAAGTAATACTATAAGAATTGTTCAAATAGATTGCAATACGCTGGAAAAAAAAGCCGAGTTTGAAAAAATTATAAAAACCGCTGATAAATTGGTAGAAACCAATGAAATTTCAGATGAAGCGATTAATAGGATAATTGAAGCGATTAACGAAGCTAAAAAAATAATTGATTTTAATGACAAAGTAAAAGCGGTTGCTACAGAAGCTTTAAGGCGTGCGAAGAATAAAGAAGAAGTAATAAAAAAGATAAAAGAAGCAACCGGAATTGAATTTGAGATTATCTCTTCGGAAGAAGAAGCAAGATATACGGCATTAGCGGTTTTTAAATGCTTAGAGAAAAAATGTAATCTTGATGCAAGAAGTTTTTTATTGGTAGATATTGGAGGAGGGAGTACCGAAATTATTTTAAAGCATAAAGACATAATAGTTTCAAAAAGTTATAAAGTAGGAATTGTGACTTTAACTCAGAAGTACAAAACTACTGATGCAATAAAAATTGCCGCTAAAAAAGAAGTTGCCAAAATGAAAGATTTTATAGAAATGCTTTTTATGACTTATAAAAAACCAAAAATATTTACGGCAAGTTCCGGAACTCCTACGAGTTTGGCGGCGTTAAAGCTTGGAATGAAATATTCAACTTATGATCCGGAAAAGATTAACTGCACTAAAGTTACTCTTGAAGATATTGATTATTGGATGGAGAAACTTTTGAAAATGGAAATGAAAAAAAGAGAAGAACTTGTTGGCGTTGGAAGAGGGGATTTAATTGTTAGTGGACTTATGATTTTTAGAGAAATTTTTAAACTTACTAAATATAAAGAGTGTATAGTCTGCGATGATGGAGTAAGAGAAGGCGTGGCTTTTGCTGGTTGTATTGAATAAATAATTTTGATATAGTAAAAAAAATTTTTTATAAAGGTTTTGTATGGAAATGAATGGGGCAAGGATTGTAATTGAAAGTTTGATAAAAGAGGGAGTTGATACGGTTTTTGGATATCCCGGCGGAGCAATAATGAATGTATACGACGAACTTTACAAAGCAAGTGGTAAATTAAAGCATATTTTGGCAAAGCATGAACAAGGTGCCGTTCATATGGCTGATGGATACGCAAGAAGCAGTGGAAAAGTTGGAGTTGCGTTTGTAACGAGTGGTCCTGGAATTACAAATGCCGTTACGGGAATAGCAACAGCTTATACCGATTCTGTTCCTCTTATAGTAATTTCAGGACAAGTTCCTACTTTTGCAATTGGAACAGATGCGTTTCAAGAAGTAGATGCCGTTGGAATTACAAGACCAATTACAAAACACAATTTTTTAGTAAAAGATGTAAAAGATTTGGCTTATATTATAAAAGAAGCGTTTTATTTGGCAAAATCAGGAAGACCTGGGCCTGTTCATATAGATCTTCCAAAAGATGTTACTGTTGGTAAAACTAAGTTTAATTATCCTGAAAAAATTGAGCTTAAAACTTATAAACCTACTTACAAAGGAAACAAAAGAGCTATAAAAAGGGCGGCAGAAGCGATAATAAAAGCTAAAAGACCGGTTTTTTATATTGGAGGAGGTAGCGTTTTAAGCGGAGCTTATCAATTAGTAAGAGAGCTTGTAAAAATTACTCAAATACCAGCTGTTGAAACGTTAATGGCAAGAGGTGTTTTAAGATATGATGATCCTTTATTGCTTGGAATGGTTGGAATGCATGGAACTTATGCGGCTAATATGGCAATGAATGATGCGGATTTAATTATTTCGCTTGGAGCCAGATTTGATGATAGGGTAACTGGAAAACTTGATGAATTTGCCAAAAACGCGGATATCGTTCATATAGATATTGACCCAAGTCAAATTGGAAAAGTTGTTGAAACCAAATATCCAATTGTTGGAGATGTAAAATTAGTACTTGAAGAGATGTTGCCGCTTATAGTTGAAAAAGTAGATCCAAAAAGATATGAAGAGTGGAGAAAAATTTTAAATAGATATAAAGAACTTTATCCATTAACTTATTCTGATAGCGATGAAGTTATTAAACCTCAATGGGTAATAGAAAAAACGGGAGAAATTTTGCCAGAAGATGCAATTATTACTACGGACGTTGGACAACATCAAATGTGGACGGCTCAATTTTATCCTTTTACTTATCCAAGGCAACTTATTACAAGCGGTGGACTTGGTACTATGGGATTTGGATTTCCGGCCGCTCTTGGAGCCAAAAAAGCAAATCCAAATAGAGTTGTCGTGAATTTTAGCGGCGATGGTAGCATAATGATGAATATTCAAGAAGTTCTTACAGGATATAGATATAATTTGCCAGTAATTAATATTATTTTAAATAACAATTATTTGGGAATGGTTAGACAATGGCAAACGATGTTTTATGAAGATAGACTTAGTGAGACGGATCTTAGCGATGTTCAGCCGGATTTTGTGAAATTAGCAGAGAGTATGGGAGGAATTGGATATAGAGTAAGTAAAAAAGAAGATTTTGTTAAAGCTTTAGAAGATGCACTAAATCAAAACAAAGTAGCTTTTATTGATGTTCAGGTTGATAGAAGAGAGGATGTTTTACCAATGGTGCCTCCAAATAGTCCTCTTAAAAATATGCTTATATTTAAAGAGGATAAGTGAAAAAGATAAAATATTTTTTTGTTTTGATAGTGCTTATGGTGATAAGTTTTTTATTGTTTTGTAAAATAAAAAAAGGTTCTTTTGTTGGAATTATTTTTTTATTGGTAATTTTTTGGAGCATGACTATGGTATTTTTTGCTTATCTTAAGGAGGTTTTTAATGAAAAGAATAATTAGCGTAATTGTGGAAAATGAGCATGGAGTTTTAGCAAGAGTAGTAAATATGTTTGCAGCTCGCGGTTATAACATAACTTCTTTGACGGTTGCTCCAATTCCAAATAGCGAATTTAGCAGAATGACTATTATGAGCGAGGGAGATCCAAAAGTATTTGAGCAAATCGTAAAGCAACTTTATAAGTTAATTCCTGTATACAAGGTAATTGAAAGCGATGATTTTATAGAAAAAGAAATGGCTATGGTAAAGTTTCCTTTAAAAGATGTAAAAGACAATTTAGCCGATATTGATGCGATTGCAAGATGTTATAATGGTCATATTTCAAATGTAAATGATAAAAATATCGTAGTGAGTGTGGTTGATAGACCAGATAGGATAGATAATTTTTTAAAGGCTATGCAAGCTAAATTTAAGAATCTTGAAATTGTAAGAAGCGGAGTTAGCGTAATTGAGAGATAAATATGTTCGTAGATGTAGATAAAATCGATTTATTGAAGTTTAAAGGTTGTAAAGATTGCGTTGAGTGTTGTAAAAAGCCTTTTGCGCCTTTGATACTTGATGATTTTGAAAAGGTTTATAAAAATTTTGCAATAGTATTTGTCGATATCGTTTATATTAGACCCGTAATGGTTATTGGAAAGAGCGGAATTTGTAAATACGTAAAAGATGGAAAATGTTCAATTTATGATGTTCGTCCTCCTGCTTGTAGAATTTATCCTTTTTCTCCTTTTTTTGATAAGTTGTATTTGGATGTTAGTTGTAAGGGAGTTGGGATTGAGGGGAAGTTTTTGCCCATGAATTTTAGGGAATTTCAAAATTCGGAGTTTTTTGATAAGAGATTTATTAATTTTGAAAACAAATTGTTAAAAACTAATATTTGGCTTGAGAATAAAAAGTTTAAAAAAGCTGGGGAGATAAGAGGGTTTGAATATTTAGTATTAGAAGAAA
>JAMORJ010000026.1 GCA_027063595.1 Nautiliaceae bacterium
CATAAAAGTCTCCAAATTCGGCAAGCTCTTTTGCAAAGCCTTCATCGTTTTTAGTTTCTCGGCTATCAAATCTTACATTCTCAAGAAGTAAAACTTCTCCTTCTTGAAGATTAGCCGCTTTAGTTTTTGCATCTTCTCCAACAACGTCTTTAGCCATAATAACGTCTTGTTTTAATAAATGAGAAAGCCTTTTTGCTACAGGCTTTAAAGAATATTTTTCGTTAAATTCTCCTTTTGGTCTACCAAGATGAGAAGCTATAACAATTTTACACTCGTTATCTAAAAGATACTTAATAGTAGGAAGCGCCATTCTAATTCTTCTATCATCCATTATATTTCCAAATTCATCCAATGGCACATTAAAATCGCATCTTAAAAATACCCTATCACCCTTTTTTAAGGGCAAATCTTTTACCGAATTTATTTTCATACTTCTCCTTTTTTACAAAATTATAACAAAATAAATCTCGCCATATCCAAAAGCCTATTGGCATATCCCCATTCATTATCATACCAAGCAAAAAGTTTTAACATGTTTTTATTAGTTTGAATTAGATCAAAAGCTACAATCGCACTCTCGCTCCTACCATTGATGTCACTACTTACACAATAATCTCTATCAATTCCCAAAATTCCTTTTAAATCCGTATTAGCATGAAACTCAATAACATCTTTTACCTCATCAACGCTTATTTCTTTTTTCAAATCAACGACTAAGTCAAGCAAAGATACATTATTTACCGGAACTCTTACACTTTTTCCATCAAGCTTGTTTTTTAAATTTGGAAGAACCCTATATATTGCGCTTGCCGCTCCAGTAAAAGTTGGAATAATATTGCTTGCTGCCGCCCTACTTCTCCTAAGATCTCTAAAATTTGGAGCATCAAGGAGTTTTTGATCCATCGTATAACTATGAATGGTAGTAATAAATCCTCTCTCTATTCCAAACTTTTCGTCTAAAATTTTAGCTATTGGAGCCAAACAATTGGTAGTACAAGAAGCGTTGGAGATAATATTTTCTTTTTTGTATTCTTTATGATTTACTCCCAAAACATAAGTTGGAGTTTCATCTTTAGCTGGAGCTCCTAATATAACTTTTTTACAATTTTTTAAATAACATTCAACTTCTTTTGAAGTTAAAAATTTTCCACTACACTCAAGTACAACATCAGCTTTAAAAATATTTTCTTGAGGTGTCGAATTAGTAGAATATTCAATAAAAAATTTCCCTACTTTTAAAGTATTTTTATCCAAAACCTCTACATCTTCTAAAACTCCTCTAACGGTATCATGTTTTATTAAATAAGCTGCAATTTCTATTGGCATAATATCATTAACTGCTACAACTTCTACATCACTTCTTTTAAGAGCCGCTCTAAGCACACTTCTTCCAATTCTGCCAAACCCATTAATGGCTACTTTCATTCAATTGCCTTTTTTATTGGAATTATATATAATTATTAAAAAAAGGTATCTATTGAACTTAAAAAGAATCAAAATTACCAAAGCAATTTTAACAAATAAACACATCAAAAACTTCACTATATAAATTAATGGCAAATAAATGAAAACAGCGATATTTGGCGGAAGTTTCGATCCAGTTCACTTAGGACATATCGAAATAGTAAAAAAAGCATTAAACGAACTAGATATAGATAAGCTAATTA
>JAMORJ010000027.1 GCA_027063595.1 Nautiliaceae bacterium
CAAATAAACTTCATAGAGTGTATAATAGTATAAAAAAACAGACTCTAAAAAAAGTTGATGAAAAGTATATTTTTAAGTGGGTAATAGTGGATGATGGAAGCAGTGATAATACTAAAGAGTTGGTTGAAAAATGGCAAAAAGAAGTCGATTGGGAAATAATATATGTATATCAAGAAAATAAAGGAAAACCTTGGGCTATAGCAAAAGGATTGGAATATATTGATACAGAACTCACTTTGATAGCTGATAGCGATGATGAGTTTTTGCCTGAGAGTTTTGAGACTTTTTATAATGTTTGGAAAAATTTTTTAAAAAAAGAAAAAAGATGTAATGAAATTGGAGTATTGTGCCAAAATCAATTTGGGAAAAGAATGGGATGCAACTTTCCAAAAGAAGGATTTGTTAGTAAAGAAGAATTTGGAATGAAATGGAAAAGTTTGAATCTTGGGGAGACTTGGTCGATGATTAAAAGCGAGGCGTTAAAAAAAGTTTTTTTAAACGTTCCTAAGAGAGCAAAAAAATTAAAATTTATTCCTGAGAGTTTTTTTTGGGATAGGATGGTTTTTGAAGTAGGAGGATACGTTTATTCAGTTAACAAAGTATTAAGAATATATTATGTAAAAGAAGAAAATAATATGAGCGCTAATATTAGAAAAAAGTATCCAGAAGGCTTTTTTTTTGAATCAAAATATTTTATAACTCATTATCCTTTCGCTTTATTTAAGTATCCTAAAATTTACTTTAAGCATTTATTAAAAACGATATATTTTGGCTTAATTTTAATCAAAAGAAGATTATATGGTTAAAGTTTCAATAGTTATTCCAACTTTTAATAGGAAAGATTATTTGAAAGAATGCCTAGATAGCGTTTTGACTCAAGATTATAAAAATTTGGAGATAATAATAAGTGATGATAATTCTACCGATAAAACGGAAATTTTAGTAAAAGAATATCAAAAAAAATTTCCTTTTATAAAATATGTAAAAAACACAAAATATCCAAAAGGTCCAAATGGAAATAAAAATAATGGTTTGGATTATGCCATAGGAGAAATAGTTGGGATTTTAGATGATGATGATTTTTTGATTGAAAAAAACGCAATAACTCTTATGGTAGATAAAATAAACAATGGTTATGATGTAGTTATGTGTAATTGTGTTAGAAGCGATGATAATACGTTTAGTGGCAAAGGGATAGAAGAGAGTAGAGAAGTCTTTTATGAAGAGATGTTATGCGGAAAATTACATGGAGAATTTTGGAGTTTGTATAAAAGAGAGGTTATTGGAAATAAAAGGTTTGATACCGATTTGTATGGCGGTGAAGGAACTTTATGGAAACAAATTGTTAAAGGGAAAAAAATCTTTTACATCCATAAAGCCTTTAGATTGTATAGGATTCATAGAGATAGTGTGACGCATCTTAATTATGTTTACGCTTCTAAGGTTATAAAGAATTATGAAAGAGATATAGAATATTTTGGTAAAGAAATGAAAAAGAAATGTCCTTGTTATTTGGCAACTATTTATAAAGGTGCTTCCTACTACGCTAAAATTTTGGGCGAATATAAAAAAGGATTTAAATACATTTTTGAATCTATTAAGTTGTGTCCAAAATACAAAGCTTCTTATGTAATGTTTTTGGTTATGTTTTTGCCAAAAAAAATTATTCCTTTTTTGTCTAAAGTAAGGAGATTTTTTGGAAAAAATTAATTTGGTTTTGGCGATTCGCTCTTTAGATGTAGGAGGAGCGGAGAGGCAATTTATAGAGCTTATAAAAAGGATTGACAAAAGCAAATTTAACGTTTTGGTTGTTACGATGTATGGAGGAGTTTGGGAAAATGAAGTTGAAAAGTTAAAAGAAATAAAATATATAAATCTCAAAAAAAAAGGAAGATACGATTTAAATTTTTACTTCAAATATAGGAAATTGTTAAATGATTTTAACCCTGATGTTATATATTCTTGGCTTGGAGAGATGAATTTGTTTTCTTATTGGGCTAAGCCTAAAGAAGCTAAGCTTATTTGGGGATTTAGAGCTTCAAATATGAATTATTCTAAATATGGCAAACTTTCTCAGTTTCTTTTTTATTTACAAAAAATTTTTTCAAAAAAAGTAGATAAAATTATTGCAAATTCTTATTCAAGCATTAATTTTCATCGAAAGATGGGTTTTTTTATGGATAAAGCGGTTGTGGTTTATAATGGGATAGATATAGAAAAATTTAAAAGAAACAATATAGCAAGAATGAATCTTAGAAAAAAACATAATTTAAGTGAAAATGATATAGCAATAGGAATGGTAGCAAGGATTGATTATATCAAAGGATATCCAATCTTAGCAAAAGCGGCTAAGAAAATTTTTAAAGAGGTTGAGAATGTTAGATTTTTTGTAATTGGAGATGGGGATGAAAAAATAAAAAAAGAGTGTGAAAAAATACTTGGAGAATATAACAATAAAAAATTTGTTTGGTTAGGAAAACAGAAAAATATTGATAATTTTTATAATTTGTTTGATGTTTACGTTTCTTCTTCTTTATCGGAAGGATTTAGCAATTCTATTGCTGAAGCAATGTCTTGTGAAGTTCCTTGTGTGGTAACGGATGTGGGGGATAGTAAAACTATAGTTGGAGATTGCGGAGAAGTTATAAAGCCTAATGGCGAAAATTTAAAAAAAGGAATCGAAAATCTTTTAAAAAAGGATTTAAAAAAATTAGGAAAGTGTAGTAGAAGAAGAATAGTTAATAATTTTTCGATGGAAAAAATGGTAAAAAAAACGGAAAAAGAGATATGTGCGGTATTGTAGGATTTAATTTTCAAAATAAAGAATTGTTGGAAAATATGAAAATTTCCATAAAACATAGAGGACCGGATGATGAAGGAAGTTTTTTTGATGAATTTGTAAGTCTTGGACACGTGAGGCTTTCTATTTTGGATTTATCTAATTTTGCTCATCAGCCTATGGTTTTTGATAATTTAGTGTTGGTTTATAACGGAGAAGTTTATAATTTTGAGGAAATAAGAAAAGAACTGATAAAATATGGATATGTGTTTAATTCAAAAAGCGATAGCGAAGTAGTATTAAAAGCTTATCACAAATGGGGTAAAGAGGCGGTTAATAAATTTAGAGGCATGTTTGCGTTTTGTATTTACGATAAAAAAGAAAAAAAGCTAACTCTTTTTAGAGATAGAGTCGGGATTAAACCTTTGTATTATTATTTTGATGGCAAAAACTTTTTATTTGGAAGTGAAGTTAGAGCAATTAGAAAATTTAAAAAATTAAATGTCAATAAACTTGCTTTAAGCGAATTTTTTGGATATGGCTATATAAGTGAAGATTTATCGATTTTTGAGAACGTTAAAAAATTGCTTCCCGCTCATTATTTAGAGTTTGATTTGATAAAAAAAGATTTAAAAATAAAAAAATATTGGGATGTTAGAGATTATTCTCATGTGATTTGGAAAAAAGAAGAAGAGATAGTTGAAGAGCTTGAGAGTATTTTAATTGATTCTATTAAATTAAGAATGAAAAGTGATGTTAATGTTGGAGTTTTTCTAAGTGGAGGCGTTGATAGTAGTTTAGTTGCTTCCATTTTACAAAAGCATTATGGAGAAATTCACACCTTTACGATAGGATTTAAGGAAGAAAAATATAACGAAGCAAATTACGCTAAAAAAGTTGCTAAACATATTGGAAGTTTTCATACTGAAGAAGTTTTGGATGTTTTTAAGGCAAGAGAAATTTTAAAAAAGTTTGTAGATATTTACGATGAGCCTTTTGGGGATAGCAGTGGAATACCAACTTTTTTTATTTCCGAAATTGCAAAAGAAAACGGAATAAAAGTAGTTTTAAATGGAGATGGTGGAGATGAGCTTTTTTGCGGATATGATAGGTATTGGATAAGTTATAACTTGGGTAAGAAATTTGTTAATTTACCTTTTAAAACTCTTTTATTGAAAATTCTTGATATTTGCGAAAATTGCGTTTTAAAGTTTCCACTTAAAAATATGGAACATAAGTATAAATTTTTAAAAAATATTTTAAAAGCTACAAGTTGGGAAGAGATATACGATTCTATTTTAAAGCAATATAGAGACGATATAGAAAATCTTGGATTAAAAAAAGTGAATATTAAAGGAGGATATTTTACTTCTCATCCGATTGAAGGAATGATGCTTTGGGATTTTTATAATTATTTGCCAAATGATATTTTGGTAAAAGTGGATAGAGCTACAATGAAAAATTCTATTGAAGGAAGAGAGCCTCTTTTGGATAATAAAATTATTGAATATTCGGCTACCATTCCTTTTGAGCTTAAATGTAAAAATGGTAATGGTAAATACATTTTAAAAAGGGTACTTGAGAGGTATTTGCCAAAAGAATTAATTTATAGAAAAAAGCAAGGTTTTGGAATTCCTCTGTTTGAATGGTTTAAAAACGATTTAATTAAGCTTTTTGATGAATATTTTTATGAAGACGATATTATTGATATGAGATATCCTAGAAAACTTTTAAATGATTTTAAAAACGGAAAATACGTTAATGTAAATAAGTTATGGTTTGTTTTGGTTTATAAGATGTGGAAGGAGAAGTATTATTGAAAATTTCGATTTTAATATATTCGTTAGGAAGTGGAGGTGCTGAAAAGCAAGTATCTATCTTATTAAAAGAACTTTCAAAAAAACATGAAGTTCAACTTGTTTTAATGAATGATACCATTTTTTACGAAGTTCCAAAAAACGTAAAAATAAAATATTTGGAAAAATCAAATCCAGAGGAAAGCGGATTGGTAAAGTTTTTAAAGCTTCCAATTTTGGCGCTTAAATATAAAAAGTTGCTTAAAGGATTTGATGTAAGCATTTCTTTTATGAATAGACCAAATTATATAAATGTTTTGGCTAAACTTTTTGGGAGCAAGACAAAAGTAGTAGTGTCTGAGAGAAGTATGCCTTCTTTGTATAAAAATTTTCAAGGGTTGATAAATGGAGTTTTGATTAAAATATTGTATAACTTAGCCGATGTTGTAGTTTCTAATTCAAAAGGAAATTCTTATGATTTAGAGAAAAATTTTGGAATTAAAAAAGTTAGGACGATTTATAATTTTATTGAAAATAAGGAATGTAAAAGAAAAAATTTAAAAGATTTTGTTTTTATAAATATAGGAAGAATGGATGAAGGGAAAAATCAAAAGCTATTAATTTATGCTTTTAAAAAGGCAAATTTAAATGCACAACTTTGGTTAATAGGCGATGGACCTTTAAAAAATAAACTTAAAAAATTAGTAAAGGAATTAGCTCTTGAAGATAAAGTTTTGTTTTTGGGAGTTAAAAAAGATATATATAAATATTTGGCAAAAGCTAATTGTTTTGTTTTTAGTAGTAATTACGAAGGATTTCCAAACGTATTGCTTGAAGCTTTAGATTGTGGTTTGCCAGTAATTTCTACCGATTGTAAAAGCGGTCCAAGAGAAATACTTGCTCCTATGAAAGATTTTAAAATTCAAACCGATTTTATGGAAATTTTAGAATATGGAATACTAACAAAAGTAGGAGATGTGGATAGTTTGGCTGAAGCTATGAAAATAATATATAAAGATGAAAAATTAAGATATAATCTCGAAGTTAAAGCAAAAAAAAGAGCAAAAGATTTTAGAGTCGATAGGATTATAAAACAATGGGAAGAAATTTTAATAAAGAGGTAAAAATGTCAAAAAAAATATTGATTTTAATTTTAATTGCGTATGTTTTTAATCTTTTAGTAAGGTTTATTTATATAGGAGCTATACACGATATAGACGCTTTTTATTTTCACAATCAGTTAATGATTAATAATCCGGATGGATATTATTATCTTGAAGGCGCAAGAGATATACTTGAAAACAAACACGACAATCCTCTCTCTCCTACAAATAACGTTACTTCTATTCTTACGGCTTATATATCGAAATTTTTACATGTGCCTCTTGATAGCGTTGCTTTATATTTGCCTGGCGTTTTTGGAAGTTTGGTTGTAATTCCTCTTGTGTTAATAGGGGAATTGCTTGGAAGCGCTTGGCTTGGATTTTTAGCCGCTCTTATGGCTCCAATGGTTTGGAGTTATTATCATAGAACCATGTTTGGATATTTCGATACGGATATGTTAACTGTTACTCTTCCAATGTTTGCTCTTTGGGCTATTTTATATTCGTTAAAAAGAAAAAAATGGTTTTTTTTAGCTCCAGTAATTGAAATTTTTATGATTATGTGGCATTCTGGGCTTTATAATGTGGCAAACGGATTTTTTATAATGAGTTTTTTATATGTATTGTTTTTGAAATTTGTAAAAAAAGAAAAAGTTTTTGAAGAGAGCAAGTTTTTGCTGTTTTTGATTATTCCTTTGTTATCTTTAAATCCTTATTTAAAACTTTTATTGGTATTTGCTTTATATTTAGTTCAATCAAAAATTAAAAACATCTCTTATTTGATTTGGATAGTAGGAGCTATTTATTTATTAAGTATTGGTCTTCCTTGGATAAGCAATGTTTTACATAGCAGTTATTTTACAAGAGAAAAAGTTATAGCCGATGGTGGCTTTAAATATTTTGATGTGGTAAATACCGTAAGGGAAGCTGGAAAAATTGATTGGAATGTTTTTGTCCATAGAATTAGCGGTAGTTGGGTTGGATTTGTTTTGGGATTAATTGGTTATGTTTTGTTATTAATAAGATATCCGATTATGATAATTTCTCTTCCGCTTGTAATCTTGGGGTGGTTTGCCTTAAGAGGAGGGCTTAGATTTACGATTTTTGCTGTTCCTTTGTTTTCTTTTGGGAATGCTTATATAGCTTATTTGATATCGGATATCATTAGTAGAAAATTAAAAAAATTTAAGTTAAAATATATGCTTTCTTTTTTGATAATGATTGGCTTTATTTATCCAAATTATAAGCATATTCATGAATATATTATGCCTCCTGTATTTAATAAAGAGGAAGTAGCGGTACTTGAAAAACTAAAAGGGATTGTAAATAGAAACGATTATGTTTTAACTTGGTGGGATTATGGATATATAATTAGATATTACGTGGATGTAAAAACGTTAATAGATGGAGGGAAACATAGCGGAGATGTAAATTATCCTGTAAGTTTTGCATTAACTCGTCCAGAACTTCCAAGTAGAAATATGGCAGTGCTTGATGTATATTTTACTGAAAAAGGGGAAAAAGATATAATAAAAGCGATTTTAAAATATTATCATTTAAAAGATTCGCAAAAATTGGAAAGTTTTTTAAATCAAAACATTCCTTTACCAAACATAAGGCAAAATATATATTATTTTCTTCCTTATAGAATGATGGATATTTTTCCAACAGTTGCGGTATTTAGTTTAATAGATTTAAAAACCGGTAAAATAAAAGAACATTTTTTCTTTACGTCTCAAAGGGCAGTTGAAACTCCTAAGGGATTATCCATTGGAGGCATTTTGCTTCAGGGAAGAAATTTAATAATAGGTAAAAATGTCGTGCCTATAAAAAGTTTTGATTTGGTTTTTTATGATAAAGATGGGAAATTGGTGGTTAAACATCAAGATCTTTTTAAAGTTGGGTTGAGGGTTATATACATGAAAAGTTATGGCAAATGGCTTATAATTGATGATTTTTATTACAATTCTAGTTACATTAAGATGTTTGTGTTTGAAAAATATGATCCAAAATTATTTAAGCCCGTTATATTATCTCCTTGGGCAAAAGTTTATAAGCTTATAAAATAATGTGCGGAATTGCTGGATTTAATTTTAAGGTAGATAAAGAGCTTGTATTTGATAGGTTGTTTCATAGAGGTCCAGATGCTAGAGGATTTTTTTGCGATAATTTTTTTTCTTTTTTTCATACTCGCTTAGCTATTCAAGATTTAGATGAGAAAGCAAATCAGCCGTTTTTTTACAAAAATTATTTAATTGTTTTTAATGGAGAAATTTATAATCATTTAGAACTAAGAAGACTAATTAATTATGAATTTCAAACCAATTCGGATACCGAAACCCTTCTTCATTTGTATTTGAATTTTAAAGAAGATATGTTTAAATATATTGATGGGATGTTTGCTTTTTGTATTTACGATTTAAAGGAAAAAAAACTTTTTTTGGCAAGAGATAGAACTGGTAAGAAACCTCTTTATATTTATCAAAAAGGCAAAAGGTTTGGATTTGGAAGTGAAATTAACGTATTTAAATTTTTAAATTTAGAAATTGATGAGGAAGATATAAAATTATTTTTATCTACAGGATTTTGCGAAAGTGGATTTAAGGAAGTAAAAGAATTTCCTCCCGGATGTTATGGATATTTTGATAAAGAATTAAAAATTAAAAAATATTTTGAGGCTAAATCTTATTTTAGAGAAGAAATCAGTTTTGAAGATGGTGTATGGGAGGTAGAGGAAAATTTAAAAAAAGCGATACAAAGAAGAATTTTTTCAAGTGACGTTGAAGTTGGAGCTTTTTTAAGCGGAGGAATTGATAGTTCGCTTATTTGTGCTATGGCTAGTAAAGAAAAAAAATTAAAGGTTTTTACCGTAAGATTTGAAGGAAGTTTTGATGAAAGTCAATTAGCAAGTTTAGTGTCAAGAAAATATGGGTTAGAGCATGTAATTATTGATATAAAGATGGATGTTAAAGACCATATTAAACATATTTTAACAAGTTATGGAAAACCATTTTTTGATAGCAGTTCAATTCCAAGTTTTTTTGTAAGTAAAGAAGCAAGAAAATACGTAAAGGTAGTGTTAAGCGGAGATGGAGCGGATGAATTATTTTCGGGATATAGAAGATATGTGCCTTTTTATTATGGACTAGATAAAATAGCAAAATTTTTGCCCCAAATTTTTTCTCCTAATACTAGAGGATTAGCGATGTTTTTAGATAGATTAATTAGGGCAAGCAAAAAGGAAGGTATTGGATGGTATAATGTTTTGTTAAATGATTTGTTTGAGGATGTTTTTAAATTAGAAGGGGAAAAAATAAAGAATTTAGATAATTTTATAAAAAGTATTAAGCTCGATAACTTTAATAAACTTCTTTATTTGGATTTTGCGCTTAATTTAAGGTTTGATTTGCTTCCTAAAATTGATATAGCTTCTATGAGTAATTCTCTTGAAATAAGAAGTCCTTTTTTGGCAAAGGAATTATTGGAATTAGCTCCAAAAATTAAAGGAAAAATTAAGTTTTTTAAAACAAAGGCTATATTAAGGGAGATTGCTAAAAAGTATTTACCAATGGAAATAGTTAAAGCTGAAAAAAGAGGATTTGAAATTCCATTAACTCAGTGGGTTAATGGTGATTTAAACGAAATAATAATGGATTATTTAAATCAAGGTTTTTATAAAAATTTTGTTGATGAGAGATTGGTAAGAAAGATAGTGGAGAGAAAAATTAGTTTATCCGAAGATAAAAGGGCTAAAATTTTATATCTTCTTTTTGCCTTAGAGGTGTGGTATGAAAATCGTTTTTTTTAGTCATCTTGATTTGAATTTATATCTTTTTAGACTTTCTATAATGAAAGAGTTGGTAAAAAGAGGATATAAAGTTTATGCGTTGGTTCCAAGAGGGGAGTATTTTGAAAAGTTTAAAGAAGTTGGTATTGAGGCTATTGAATATGAAATTGATAGAAGTTCTTTAAATCCTTTAAAGGAGCTAAGAACCATTCAAAGCGTTAGAAAGATAATAAAAAAGATAAATCCAGATATTTTACATTCTTTTACTCACAAACCAAATATTTATGGAGCTTTTCTTGGGGTTAGAAACTTTATTCAAACTATAACAGGGCTTGGGAGCTTTTTTATTTATGATGATTTAAAATCAAAAATTGTAAGAGAAATAATTTTAAATGGATATAAAATTTCTTCAAAAAAGGCAAAAAAAGTTATTTTCCAAAATAGGGACGATTTAAGTTTGTTTTTAAGAAAAGGAATAGTTGAAGAGGAAAAAGCTGTTT
>JAMORJ010000028.1 GCA_027063595.1 Nautiliaceae bacterium
AATATTCATCCTTTGAATAAGAATAGGCAAGATGGGAGCTAGAATAGCAGAAAAGATATCATGCATGAAATGTGCAAAAGATATTAAAAGTACTTTTGATTTTTGAAATTTCAAGACTTTCCTTTTTTTGATAAAATTATAAATAAAAAAGGCAGAAATGGATATTAATAAACTTCTAAATTCTAAAAAACTTCTAACAGAAATTTATTTTGAACTTCAAAAATATTACGATAAACTTTATCCTAAAGCCGTTGTTTTAATGGAAGTAGGGACGTTTTTTGAAACCTATGAAGCTGAGGGTATAGGAAGAGCAAGAGAGATTTCTAATGTATTAAATATTCAATTGACCAAAAAAAACAAATCTATTCCTCAAATCGACGTTAAAAATCCTTTGATGGCCGGATTTCCAAATCATGCTTTAGATAGATATCTTGAAAAATTAATAGAAAATGATTATACGGTAATATTAATTAAACAAAAAGGAACTCCTCCAAACGTAAAGAGATATTTGGCTGAAATAATTTCTCCTGGGGTTAATATAGAGTATTCAAAGGAAGAAGAGAATTATGTAACTTCAATAATAGTAGAAAAATATAATGCTTATCATGTGGGGTTTGCTAATATAGACCTTAATACTGGTAAAAGTTTTGTTTTTGAGAGTTATTCAACAAAAGATGATCCAACTTTTGCTTTAGATGAGCTTTTTAGATTGCTTCAAACTTATAAGAGCAAAGAAATTATTTTGACTCTTAAAAACGTAGATTGTGATGAAATAGTTAATTATCTTGAGCTTGATGGAAAAAATATTATAATAAATCGTGCTAGAATAAAAATAGAGTATCAAAATGAACTTTTTAAAAAAGTGTATAATATTCAAAGTTTGTTATCTCCTATTGAAGTTATGAATCTAGAGCGTTTTCCTTTGATTACTGAGGCCCTTGCTATTTTATTGGAATTTGTTATTGCTCATAACAAAGAAATAGTTAAAAAGTTAAAAGAACCTCAACTTCTTGAAGATGAAAAATTTGTATATCTTGGAAATAATCCAATAAAACAGCTTGAAATTGATAAAGTATTAAAATTAATCGATAAAACTAAAACTCCAATGGGCAGACGCTTAATTAAAGAGAGATTATATAATCCAATTTTTGACGAAAATGAATTAAATAAAAGATATAAAGCCGTAGAGTTTATGTTAAAGCGTTTTAAAGAGTTTGAAGATTTGCTTAAAGATATTTACGATTTAGAAAAAATTGATAGAAAAATTAAAATTAGGCGTCTTCATCCTTTTGAAATAACTTTTCTTTTAAGTTCTTTAAAAGCTTCAAGCGAAATTTATACGAAACTTAGAAAAAAATCTACCAAAATTGATAATTTGGTCGAATTTTTAGAAAAAACTTTTAGATTGGAAAATTTAACGGTGAAGCTAGAAGATATTAAGGAATCTTTTTTTAAAGAAGGAATTGATAAAGAATTAGACGAACTAATTGAAGAGAAAAATTATTATGTTAACGAAATAGGAAAAATTAAAAATAAAATCGAAAGTCTTGGAGAGGTAAAAGTCGAAATAGGAATTTTAGATAAAGAAGGTCATTATTTGGGACTAACTA